>DASWMR010000697.1:0-7769 GCA_036399635.1 Actinoplanes sp.
CGCGACAGTAACCTTCTATATAGAGAGCCGCAAATGTAATCAAGCTTGCCTAAGCCGGCGCAGGGCGGGGCACCAGGCCCCGCCCGTCGCTGGTGACTCCGGCTCAGCCGGTGTTGCGCATCCCGGCCGCGATGCCGTTGACCGAGGTCAGCAGCGCCCGCTCGAGGGCCGTCGAGTCGGACGGCGCCCGCCGGGCACCGGGGGCGGTCGCCGACTGGCGCTCCTCCTCGCCCAGGTCGCGATACTGCCGCAGCAGTGCCACCTGCAGGTGGTGCAACGGCTCCAGGTAGGTGTCCCGGACGCCCAGGGTGCGCTTCAACTCCGGCTGGTTCGCCAGCAGGTCGGAACTGCCGGTGATCGCCAGCACCTCGCGCACAGTCAGCTCGTACTCCTCCTCGATCTTGGTGAAGATCGGGCGGAGGTTCTCCGGCACCAGGGTCTCGACGTAGCGCCGGGCGATCGAGAGGTCGGTCTTGTTCAGCATCATCTCGACGTTCGACAGGAACGTCTTGAAGAACTGCCAGTTGCCGTACATCTGCAGAAGGCTCTCGGCGTGACCCGCCTCGCGGGCGGCCTTGAGGCCGGAGCCGACGCCGAACCAGCCGGGCACGATCTGCCGGGTCTGGGTCCAGCCGAACACCCAGGGGATCGCCCGCAGGCCGCCGAGACCGGCGTCCGCGTTCGGGCGCTTCGCCGGGCGTGACCCGATGTTCAGCGCGCCGAGCAGCTCGGTCGGGGTGGCGGCCCAGAAGTACGCCGGCAGGTCCGGATCCTCCACCAGCGACCGGTACGCGTCGAATGCCGCGTCGGACGCGCTGTCCATGGTCTGGTCCCACCGGGCGAGCCGGTCGAGGTCGACCGAGGGGGAGGTGTGCAACAGCGTCGCCTGCAGCACCGCGGCCACGGTGAGCTCGAGGTTCTCCCGGGCCAGGGCGGGCAGCGTGTACTTGTCGGAGATGACCTCGCCCTGCTCGGTCACCTTGATCGCGCCATCCAGCGTGCCGTACGGCTGGGCCAGGATCGCCTCGTGGGTGGGGCCGCCGCCACGCCCGACGGTGCCGCCCCGGCCGTGGAAGAGCCGCAGCCGCACACCGTGCCGGGCGGCCACGTCACGCAGCGACCGCTGCGCCTTGTGGATCCGCCACTGGCTGGTGGTGATGCCGGCCTCCTTGTTGGAGTCCGAATAGCCGAGCATGACCTCCTGCAGGTCGCCGCGGGCCCGGACGATCTCCCGGTAGGCGGGCAGCGAGAGCATCTCGTCCAGCAGGTCGCCGCCGGCGTCGAGCTCGGCCGGCGTCTCCAGCAGCGGCACGATGTTGACCCGGGCGCGGCCGGTGTGGATGTCGACCAGGCCGGCCTCACGGGCCAGCACGGCCGCGGCCAGCACGTCGTCCACCCCGAGGGTCATCGAGATGATGTACGTCTCGATGACGTCCGGGCCGAACCGGTCCTGCACGTCGCGGATCGTGTGGAACACGTCGAAGGTCTTGCGGGCCGAGTCGGTGAGCGGGGTGTCCAGTGCGGACAGCGGCCGCCGCCCGGTCAGCTCGTCGGCGAGCAGCTTGGTCCGCGCCGCGCGGTCCAGCGCCTCGTAGTCGTCCACCTCGCCGACCTGCGTGTACATCTGCTGGAGCACCTCGTGGTGCTTCTCGGCGTGCTCGCGGATGTCGAGCGTGGCCAACTGCAGGCCAAAGGCGGAGACGGTACGGATCGCGGTCGCCACCACGCCCAGCGCGGTCAGCTGGCCGGAGTTGCGGGCCAGTGAAGCGCGGATCAGCTCCAGGTCACCGATCAGCTCGTCGCTGCCCAGGTAGTCCCGGCCGGGAACGTGCGCGGTGCCCTGGCGCAGCCGGGTGCGGGTGTTCGCCAGCTTCGCCAGGATCGCCCGGACCTTGAGGCGGTACGGCTCCTCGGCGTTGCTGCGGCGGAACCGCGGGGCGACCTCGGGCAGCGTGTCCAGATCCTTGGCGAGCGAGGCGGACAGGTCGAGCGACACCCCGCGCAGCCGGCGGGAGACCGACAGCTCGTTGATGAGCGCGGCCATCGCCCGTTCGGTCGCCTGGATGCCGTGCTCGTGCTGGATCATCAGCACGTCCCGGGTGACCGCCGGGGTGACGAACGGGTTGCCGTCCCGGTCGCCGCCGATCCACGAGCCGAAGGTCAGCGGCCGGGCCGTCGGCGCGGTCTCCACGCCCAGCTGGCGCAGCGTCTCGGCCAGGTCGGCGAGCACCTGCGGGGCGGCGTCGGCGTACAGGTCCTTGAGGTAGTAGACCGCGTTGCGCGCCTCGTCGGTCGGGTCCGGCCGGTCGAGCCGCAGCTCGTCGGTCTGCCAGATCAGGTCGATCAGCTCGGCGAACCGACGGGTCGAGGCGGTCGTGTCGGACGCGCCGTAGAGCACCGCCGCGGCGGCCTCGTTGTCGAGCGCGTCGGCCACCTGACGCAGCTTGGTCAGGATCGACCGGCGGGCCGCCTCGGTCGGGTGCGCGGTGAAGACCGGGCGCACGGCGAGCCGGCGGGCGGCGGCCGCGATCTCGTCGGCCGGCACCCCCTGCTCGGCGATGCGCTTGGCCGCCTGGTCCAGCCAGCCGCCGTCCTGGGCGCGCCGGCGCCGCAGGTCACGGGCCCGGTGCACCTGCTCGGTGATGTTGGCCAGGTGGAAGTAGGTGGAGAACGCCCGGGCCAGCTTGGTGCCGGTCGTGACGTCCATCGCGGCGAGCCGGTCGGCGGCGGCCTGGGCGTCCTGGCGGACCAGGGCGCGGACCTCCTCGACCAGGTCGAGCAGGGGCCGGCCTTCCTGCCGGGCCAGGGTCTGGCCGAGCAGGGTGCCGATCCGTCGGATGTCGGCGCGGAGCGCCGCGTCGGGCCCGTCAGGGTCGAGGTGGCCATGCTGGTCGGTCATCGGGGGCGCTCCTCCATCTCAAGGTGCTCCAGGACGGCGCTGTCCCGACTTCGCCGATCGTATCGGCGTGACCAAGAGACGGGGGGAACTGAGGCAAGTCTCACCCGGTTTGTTCCGCCGGGGGTGGGCTCCAGCTTTTCCTCTGGGGTTTCCGCCGCGGGGATGCTCAAGCGGAGATCGGCACCGCCGGGCGCAGGCCGGACGTCTCCAGCTCGTTCAGGTTGCGCGGTCGTTCCGCTGCCGAGACCGGGCCGCCGGGGGCGGGCAGCAGGCGCTCCGGCGTCACGGCCGGGCGGACCTTGCGGACGTAGGCGTGCCGGGCGGCCGCGAAGCCGGACCGGTCGGCGTACAGATCCCGACTCATCTCGGCGAGCTCGCGCGCCTCGTACGCCTCCAGCGGGATCCGTTCGGAGGCCATCCGGCGCGCCTTCGCCTGCCGGCGGGAGCGGGCCGAGCGTCGGTCACTCTCGCGTTCGGCGAGGGCGGTGAGCCATTCCGCGTACGCGTCCGGATGACGCGGCCCGACCTCGTCGACGAGGCCGATCGCGGCGCCGGTCGTGGCGCTGACCGGCAGCTTCTCGTCGACCAGGCGGCGCGCCAGGTCCTTGCCCACGCGCCTCGGGAGGGTGTAGGTGTGCAGCTCCGAGCCGAACAGGCCGAGGTCGTAGTAGGGGTTCAGGACGATCCCCTCGCGCGCGGCCACGATGTCGGCGCCCAGGCCGAGCATCGCCCCACCGGCGCCGGCGTTGCCCACGTACGCCGCCACGACGACCTGTCGGGTGCAGGTGACGATCTCCCGGCAGACCTCGTTGATCGCCCGGACGGCGGCCCAGGCGGCGCTCGCCGGATCGGTCGACGCCTCGATGACGTTGAGGTGGATGCCGTTGCTGAACACGTCCGTCCCGCCGCGCAGCACCAGCACCTCGGTGCTCTGCGCGACGGCGTGCCGCAGCCCGGCGAGCAGCCGCCGGCAGTGCCCGGGCGCCATCGCACCGTTGTAGAAGTCGAAGCTGAGCCAGCCGATCGAGCCGGTGCGGCGATACCGCACCTGACGGTAGGCGGCGGGCGACTCCGGCTCACTGTCCGGCGGCAGCGGCGAGTCCGGTACGCCACGTAGCCGTGCACCCAGCAGCGTGGTGGCCGGCAGCTTGATCCCCACTTGATTGCCGCGTAGCTCTATCCCGATTTGATTGCCGGGCAGCTTCATCGCGGTTTGATTGCCGGGCAGCTTCATCGCGGTCTGATTGTCGGCCAGCGCAGTCTCCTCCCCGTCGTCGAACTCGGCGGCGCGTAGCTGACCGAGCCAGACACTGCCGTCGCCGGTGGCGACCAGCACGGCGCCCTGGCGGCGGCTGAGCAGCTGCCCGGGCCGGGCGCCGCGGGCGATGCCGGGCGTCGCGTCGTAGACGAAGACCGGCAGCCCGCCGACCGAGGTGCGTACGCCCGGGGTGCCGTCCGCGGCCCGGATCTGCCGGATGATGTGCTCGGTCGGGTCGGTCCAGTCGAAGTGCCGGTCCGGTTCGGTCATTGCCGGCCGTGGGCCGGCGCCGGGCACCTGGGTCGGCGCCCGGTCGGCCGGCATCGGGGTGAACGACGGGTCGGCGGCCTTGGCGACCACCTCGAACACGCACTCCATGGCCGCGTCGCCCACCGGCCCGTTGTAGAGCGAGGTCTTGCGGGGTGGAGCGAGCGGCATCGCGAAGGTGCGGGTCGCCCAGACCGGTCCGGCGTCCCGTTCCTCGACCGCCTCGATGGCGGTGACGCCCCAGCTGCGGGCGCCGTCGGCGATCGCCCAGTCCAACGACGACGGTCCGCGGTCACCGATCGGGCCGGGGTGGATGAGCACGGTCCGCCAGTGCTGCCAGATCTCGGCCGGCACCCGTTCGACCAGGTAGGGGCAGAGGATCAGCTCGGGGTCGGTGGACCGCGCCCCGTCAATCATCTCCGGTCCGCTGGTCGCCAGTTGCACCCCCACGTCGTGCCCGGCTTCACGCAGCGCACACCAGACGCGTTGGCTGAGTCCGTTGAACGCCGTAACGAGGAGCAGGATCCGCACGTTGCCTCCCGGGGGACGATGGCCGATGACGGGGGCACTATTCTCCCGGTATCGATGGCTATATCGGACTTGTTGTGCGATCGGTGGCAGGGCCGGAACGTGTCGGTGGCTCGGACTAAGCTGGTGGCCGTACCCCCGTCCTGTTGGGCGCCGGGGTTAATCGGTGCTGGGGTCCGTCAGCGCGGGCCCGTCAGTGCTGGGCGTTTCAGTGCTGGGCCGCTCAGTGCTGGGCTTATCAGCGCTGGGCTTTCAGTGCTGGGCTTTCGATCTTGGGGTGACCTCCGCATGCAGCTCTCCGGTCTGATTCCGGCCGCGCTTCGCGACCGCGGCCTCGCGCGCGCCCGCGATCTGGCGCGCAAAGGCTTCATCGACTCCGATTCACTCGACCTGACCGCGCCCGCCGCACTGCGCCCGTTCGTGGTCGCGACGGTGGCCGGGCCGGCCGAGATCGGCGGCGCCGGCCGGCCGGTGCTGGCGGTGACCGCCACCAGCCGCGAGGCCGACGATCTGGCCGACGCGCTGGGCTGCCTGATCAGCCCCGACCAGGTCGCCGTCTTCCCATCCTGGGAGACCCTGCCGCACGAGCGGCTCTCCCCCCGGTCGGACACCGTGGGCCGCCGCCTCGCCGTGCTGCGCCGCCTTGCCCACCCGGGTGCTCGCGATCTTGATCCGGGGTTTTCCGCCGCGGGTCGGCACGGCCCGTTGCAGGTGATCGTGGCGCCGGTGCGCTCGGTGCTGCAGCCCCAGCTCAAGGGCCTCGGCGACCTCGAACCGGTCGAGCTGACCAAGGGCGGCGAGGCCGAGCTGGAGGGGGTTGCCCGGCGGCTCGCCGACATGGCGTACGCCCGGGTTGATCTTGTTACAAAGCGCGGCGAGTTCGCCGTGCGCGGCGGCATCCTGGACGTCTTCCCGCCCACCGACGAGCACCCGTCCCGGGTCGAGTTCTGGGGCGACGAGGTGGAGGAGATCCGCACCTTCGCCGTCGCCGACCAGCGCACCATCGAAGAGGTGCAGCGGCTCTGGGCGCCGCCCTGCCGTGAGCTGCTGCTGACCCCCGAGGTGCGGCAGCGGGCCGCCGAGCTGGCCGCCGAGCACCCGGAGATCGCCGAGATCCTCGACAAGCTGGCCGAGGGCATCCCGGTCGAGGGGATGGAGTCGCTGGCTCCCGCACTGCTGCACGGCACCGACAGCATGGAACTGCTGCTCGACTGCATGCCGGCCGGCACCCACGTGCTGCTCTGCGACCCCGAGCGCATCCGCACCCGGGCGCACGACCTGACCCGCACCTCAGATGAGTTCCTGCAGGCCTCCTGGGCGGCAGCCGCGGTCGGTGGGCAGGCGCCGATCGACGTCGGCGCCGCTGCCTTCAAGACCCTCGGCGACGTACGCGCGCACGCCGCCACCCGAAAGCAGCCGTGGTGGACCGTGTCGCCGTTCGGCCTGGCCGACGCCGAGCCGGCCGCCGCCGATGACCAGCCGTGGCTGGCGACGCCCGTGGTCGAGGTCGCGCCCGACCTCGGCGACGCGATCGCGCTCGCCGCCCAGCCGGTGCCGCTCTACCACGGCGACACCGCCCGGCTCAGCGCCGACCTATCCGGCTGGTCGGCCGCGGGCTGGTCGGTCGCCCTGGTCTTCGAGGGGCACGGCACCGCCCAGCGGGCCGCCGAGGTGCTGCGCGACGCCGGCCTCGGGGTGACCGAAGCGCGGTCGATCGCCGCGCCGATCGAGCCGGGCCAGGTGGTGATCACCTGCGGCGGGCTCAATCACGGCTTCGTGGACGCCGGCTCGCAGCTCGCGGTGATCACCGGAAACGACGTCAGCGGCGGTCGCGGCTCGTCCACGAAGGACATGCGCAAGATGCCGTCCCGGCGGCGCAACACGATCGACCCGCTGGAGCTCAAGCCCGGCGACCACGTCGTGCACGAGCAGCACGGCATCGGCAAGTACGTCGAGCTGGTGCAGCGCACGGTCAACGGCGCCGACCGGGAATACCTGGTGATCGAGTACGCCCCGTCCAAGCGCGGCCAGCCGGGCGACCGGCTCTACGTGCCGACCGACCAGCTCGACCAGCTCTCCCGCTATGTCGGCGGCGAGTCACCGGCGCTGCACAAGATGGGCGGCTCCGAGTGGCAGAAGAGCAAGGCGCGGGCCCGCAAGGCGGTCCGGGAGATCGCCGCGCAGCTCATCCAGCTGTACGCCGCCCGGCAGGCGTCCAAGGGCCACGCGTTCGGGCCGGACAGCCCGTGGCAGCGTGAGCTGGAGGACGCCTTCCCGTACACCGAGACGCCCGACCAGATGGCCGCGATCATCGACGTCAAGCAGGACATGGAGCTTGCGGTTCCGATGGACAGGCTGATCTGCGGCGATGTCGGCTACGGCAAGACCGAGATCGCGGTGCGGGCCGCCTTCAAGGCGGTGCAGGACGGCAAGCAGGTCGCCGTGCTGGTGCCCACCACGCTGCTCGCCCAGCAGCACTTCAACACGTTCACCGAGCGGATGAGCCAGTTCCCGGTGCAGATCAAGCAGCTCTCCCGGTTCCAGACGCCGAAGGAGACCACGATCACGCTGGAGCACGCCGCCGACGGCACCGCGGACATCGTGATCGGCACCCACCGGCTGCTGGCCAACTCGACCCGCTTCAAGAACCTCGGCCTGATCATCGTGGACGAGGAGCAGCGGTTCGGTGTCGAGCACAAGGAGCAGCTCAAGGCGCTGCGTGCCTCGGTGGACGTGCTGACCATGTCGGCCACCCCGATCCCGCGCACCCTGGAGATGGCGATCACCGGCATCCGGGAGATGTCCACCATCGCCACC
>DASWMR010000698.1:0-9031 GCA_036399635.1 Actinoplanes sp.
CATCCCGGTGCCGTATTCGCCGGTCACCATCAGGACGCCGAGCGCTCCGAGGAACAGCTGGGCCAGAATGGCGCCGCTGAGGCTGTTGTTCAAGATCTGGGCGGCGGTGGCGACCGGGGTGTGCGACCGGTACCCGAGTCCCACCCCCACCCCGGCCACGGCCATCGAGACCACCGCCGCGATCGCCAGCCACCACGTCGACCGGACGCTACTCAGCTTGATCCGCTCCATCCGGGCCACGTGCCGGACTCCGTACCTGGTCATGACGCTCCTACTCCGCGATAGTCGGTGGCCGGCGAGGTGAGCCGGAAGAACGCGTCCTCCAGGCTGTCGCCGCCGGCGGCGAGTTCGGCGACCGTCGTTTCGGCGAGCAGCCGACCGCGGCCGATCACCACCAGATGGTCGGCGGTCAGTGCCATTTCGGCGATCAGATGGCTGGACACGAACACCGTCCGGCCTTCGGCGGCGAGTCCGCGCAACAGGTCCCGGATCCAGCGGATGCCCTCCGGATCCAGCCCGTTGACCGGCTCGTCGAGCACGAGGACGCCCGGGTCGCCGAGCAGCGCGACCGCGACGCCGAGCCGCTGACGCATGCCGAGCGAGTACGTACCGGCCCGCCGCGTGGCCGCTTCGGACAGACCGACGATGCGCAGCACCCGCTCGACCCGGGAACCGGAGATGTCGTTGCTGGCGGCCAGGGCCGCCAGGTGCGCACGGGCACTACGGCCGGGATGGAACGCCCCGGCATCCAGGAGTACGCCGACGGTCCTCAACGGCCAACTCAGGTCCGGGTACCGGACGCCGTCGATCAGTGCCTCGCCACGGTCCGGCGAGTCCAGTCCGAGGATCATCCGCATCGTCGTCGACTTGCCGGATCCGTTCGGGCCCAGGAAGCCGGTCACCACCCCCGGCCGGACCCGGACGCTCAGCCCGTCGACGGCGACCTGCTTGCCATACCGTTTGGTCAGCTCACGTAGTTCGATCACACAATCGACGCTACGGAGCGCCGTCAGCGGCCAGAAGCCGGAAACCATCCGTCTGCGTCTGGGGGTTTTCCGCCCCCTTCCGCCTATCGTCGGCGCATGACGCGCATCCTGTTGGTCTCCGGCAGCACCAATCCCGCGTCGGTGCACAGCGCCGCCCTCCGCACCGCGGCCCGCACGGCTCCGCCGGAGATCGGCGTGACACTCTTCGACGGCCTGCGCGACCTGCCGGCGTTCGTCCCCGGCGAGCGCACCCCGCCGGGCACTGTGTCACTGCTCCGCCATCAGGTCGCCGCGGCGGGCGCGATCCTGTTCAGCACCCCGGAGTACGCCGGCTCGCTGCCCGGCAGCCTGAAGAACATGATCGAGTGGTTGGTGGCCGGCGGCGACCTCGCCGGTAAGCCGGTGGCCTGGCTCTCGGTGCTGCCGCCGGGCAACGACGAGAACGCATGCGCCACCTTGGAGGCGGCGCTGGCGCACGGCAACGCCAGACTGCTGACCACCTGCTGCGTACGGGTCCCGGTCGAACCCGGCTCGATCGACGCGCAGGGCCTGGTCACCGACCCGCGCCTGCACCAGGCCCTGCAGGACGTGCTGCAGTCACTGACCCGGGCGCTCGCCACCGGAGCACAGCGCCCGAACCAGCAACCGTCCTGGCAGGCCTACTCCAGCGTCCTGCCGGTGATCCAGCGCCGAGAGCACCGGTAGAAAGCATCTCCTAGCGCGGGTCCACCACGACTTGGAAGATCGGCAGGCGGCCAAGCTTGCGGTACGCGTGCAGCGCGGCCGTGGTGCTGTCCACAGAGGAGTCCTGGCCCTTCTGGTTGTGTGGGGTCTCGAACTGGACCATCGCCCGGATCTTGGGGAAGCGGCGGATCTCGTCGCCCAGCCGACGGTAGAAGTCGGCCTTGTACCGGGTGTTCCGCTTCGACGTCCACACTCCCCACTCGGCGATCATCAGCGGTTTGCCGGGATGCTTGGTGACAGCCCAAGTGTAGAAGCCGGGCCAGGAGTGCTTGCCCTTCGACTCGAGCCTGCGGTTGAACACCTGCGCGAAATTGCCGTGCCCGTAGCCGGGATCGCTGTAGGCGTACGTGTCGAACCCGATCCAGTCGACCACGTCGTCGCCCGGGTACATCCGGGTGAACCAGGGCTTCATGGCATGCGGCACGTACGCCATGTGCACGAGCACGGTGACCAGGTTGTGCACGCCCCGGGCCCGCAACCGCTGCACCACGTGCCGGTACATCGCGGCGTAGTCGCGCGCGGTGTATCCCGAGCCGGGCCGCTCCCGTACGTCGTTCTCCCCTTCGTGGTGCACCGCGAAGAAGAACTCCTCCGGGAAGTTCTTCTTGATGTGCACCGCGAGACGGTCGAGGAAGGCGTCCGTCCGCCGGTCACCCTTGGCGATCTTCGCCCAGGACGCCGATTCCGGCTTCCAGTTGAGGAACAGCACCCGCCGCTTGCCCGGCTGATGAGCGATCGCGATCTCCTCCGGCGTCGGGAACAACTGCCGCACCCCGCCGTGATAGGCGTGGTAGATCGCCTGGTGCCGGCCGGTCTTCCGCTCGAACTCGGCAAGCGCCTCGGTGCCCCGGCTCTCGGTGTGCGCGCCCGGCGCGACGCCCCAGAGGACGCCGCAGGTGGGCACCAGATTCTGCCCGGTCCGGCAGTCTCGCGGTGGGCCGGCTGCCCCGGGCGTGGGAACCGCCGGCGGAGGGGCGACGGTGTCGGCGAAACTCGCCGTGGCGACCAGGGAAAGCACCCAAATCAGGGGGTAGGCGATGAACTTGAGAAGCCGGTTGCGGCGGGGGCGTCGACTCACGGGGAGCCAGTATTGTGCTTTAAATCCTGTTTGTCCATAGCGGTCTGGGGAACGGGTCCACGGGAGACCCGTCTCGACCTCGATCGGCGAGGCTGCGAAACTGTCCCTCTAATCGGCCGCAGGGGGATATGGAAGTGACTGGTTCGATGCTGCCCGAGGATGTGCTGCGTGACGCGCCGTCGTACACGCCGCAGCCGCACGAGCTCGCGGACCTGGAACTCCTGCTCTCCGGCGCCTACACGCCGCTGACCGGGTTCCTGGGCCGCGCCGATCTCGATGCACTGCGCCGCCGTGGCCGGCTGGCCGACGGACGACCGTGGCCGGCGCCGGTCACCCTGGAGGTCCCCGAGGAGCTGGCCGCCGGTCTGGTCCTCGACGACCCGTTGCATCGCACGATCATCCTCACCGATCCGGAGGGCGCACCGGTTGCGGCGCTCGAGGTCAGCGACGCCTGGCCGATCGCCGAGCGGCGGTACGGCATCGGCGGCGCGGTGCGGCGGATGGGCGACGGCGGGCACGGCCCGTTCCAGCGACTACGGCGTACGCCCGCGGAGGTGACCGCCCTCCTGCCGCCCGGCCGGACCCTCGGGGTGATCGCCGACCGGCCGTTGCACCGGCCCCAGCTCGCCCAGATCGCACATGCCGCCCGCACCCTCGCCGCGCACCTGCTCATCCTCGTTCCGGTGAGCGGCCCCGGACCGGACGGTCTGCCGCCGGAGGCACTGGTCCGCGCGATCTTCGCGGCCCGCGACCGGATGCCCCCGGCGACCATCGTCGCGGTCCCGCTGCTGACCCGCGGCGACGAGTTGCGGGACGCCATGCTGCGCGCCCGGGTGGCCACCGCGTACGGCGTGACGCACGTGCTCTCCACCGGCGAGATGCTCTCCGGCGGTGGCCTGCGGGTGCTGGTGCCGCGCGAGCTCGCCTACGACAACCGCGACGGCCAATGGCGCTGGCGCGACGACATCCCGCCGCGCAACCGCCGGCTGGCGATGACCCCGGCGGAGATCGACGACCTGCTCGACCGCGGCTTCCCGCTGCCCGAGTGGCACACGCCCCCGGCCGTCGCCAAGGAGCTGGTCCGGGCCCGCCCGCCGCGCCGGCACCGCGGCCTGGTGGTCTTCTTCACCGGCTTCTCCGGCTCCGGCAAGTCGACGATCGCCCGCGGGCTGGCCGACGCCCTGCGCGAGGACGGCCAGCGCACGATCACCCTGCTGGACGGCGACGTGGTCCGCCGCGAACTCTCCGCCGGGCTGGGCTTCAGCAAGGCCGACCGGGACCGCAACATCCGCCGGATCGGCTGGGTCGCGGCCGAGGTGGGCCGGCATCGGGGGATGGCCCTGGCCTGTCCGATCGCGCCCTACTCCGACGCCCGCGCCGCGGTCCGCGCGATGGCCGTCGAGGCCGGCGCCGGCTTCGTCCTGGTGCACGTCAATACCCCGCTCGACGTCTGTGAGCAGCGCGATCGCAAGGGTCTCTATGCCCGCGCGCGGGCCGGGCAGCTGCGCGGAATGACCGGCATCGACGACCCCTACGAGGACCCGGCGAACGCCGAGCTGACCGTCGACACGACAGTCATGACCGTGCCGGAGGCGGTCGAAATCGTGCTCGGCTATCTCGTGGAGTCGGGCTGGGTGGAGCCAAAACTGGCGTAAGCCATCACGTCGGTGGGAGTGAGCCGTTTACCCCTCAGGGGGCGAAACGCCCGTAACAACACTCACTCCACCCCCGAAAGGGCCGCCAACAGATGGAAGCGTCTCGCCCTGCGGATGTCTCGCACTACCTCAGTGTTTTCCGCCGCCACTGGTGGATCGCGCTGATCGCGACGGCCGCCGGGCTGGGTGCGGGAGCACTGCTCACCACGGCGTTGCCCAAGGTCTACGAATCATCGACGGCCGTGCTGGTGCAGGCGGTCGACCAGGACACCAACGCCCAGGGTGGCCGCACCAAGGGCGCGGTCAACCTGGACACCGAGGCACAGCTGGTCGGCTCCGGTGCGGTGGCGGTCAAGGCCGCGGCCCTGCTGCGGTCCACGCAGTCACCCATCGAGCTGGCCCGCAACGTGAAGGTCGAAGTGCCGGCCAACACCACGGTCCTGGTCATCACCTTCCAGGCGGGCACCCCACAGGAGGCCCAGGCCGGCTCGCACTCGTTCGCGGAGGCGTACCTGCGCAACCGCGAGGAGACCGCGCAGAGTGGCCTGAACCAGCAGATCAAGACACTGACCACCAAGGTCAAGCAGCTGACCACGACGCTCACCGGGATCAACGCGCGGCTCTCCCGCGCGCTGCGCGGCAGCTCGGACGAGAGCAACCTGCAGAGCCTGCGGAACAACTCGCAGAACCAGCTCAACAGCCTGACCGGCAAGCTCAACGAGCTCACCACGACCACCGTCGCGGCCGGCAGCATCATCAGCGACGCCCGGCTGCCGGACGCGCCGACCAGCCCGAACGCGATGATCAACCTGGCTACCGGCGGCATGCTCGGCCTGCTGCTCGGCGTCGGCCTGGCCTTCCTGCGGGAGCGGTTCGACCGCCGGCTGCGCACCACCGCCGACGTCCGCGACCGCGGCCGGATGAACGTGCTGGCCGCGCTGGACGACCGGACCACGCCGCACTTCGACGACGTGCTCCAGCCGTACGGGGCCGGCGGTCGGGTCTTCAACCGGCTGCGCAACGAGGTGCTCGCCACCCTTCCGTCGGGCGACCAGGTCATCGTGGTCACCGGTGCCAGCCGCGGGTCGGCGAGCACGCTGGTGGCCGCGAACCTGGCCACCGCCCTTGCCCGTACCGGCAGCGACGTCGTGCTGATCGGGGCGCACCTGCCGGACAGCGTGGTGGACGCGGCCCCGCTGGCCCGGATGCTCGGCGTCGCCGCGGTACCCGGCCTCTCGGATCTGCTGGCCGGTCGGGTCGGGCTGGCTCGGGTGCTGCAGCGCACGCCGCGCATCCCGTCGCTGCGGGTGATCACCACCGGTGGCACCGCCACCGCCGCCGGCCTGATGCAGTCCCAGCGGCTCAAGGACACCCTGGGCGCGCTTCGCCGGCAGGGCGGCTACATCGTGATCGAGGCACCGTCGACCGCCAGCAGCGCGGACGCGCAGAGCCTGGCCAGCCTGGCCGACGCGGCGATCGTCGCGGTCGAGCTGCGTCGCTCGCGCCGCCCGGCCCTGCTGGACGCGGCCGAGCAGTTGCGGCGGGTCGGCACGCCGCTGCTCGGCGCGGTGGTGCTGCCCAAGCTCTCCGGGCTGCGGGCGCCCGACGCGACGCCACCCGCGGTGACGTTGACGGCCGGATCCACCGGGTCGGTGCCGGTCGCCGGTCCGGACGACGGCCCGATCTCGGACATCGAGCTCACCCAGCCGATGCGCATCCTGACCGGCACCATGTCGGCCGCCGAGAAGGCCGCCGCGGAAAAGGCCCGTGCTCGAGGTCGCGGCAAGGAGCAGCCGGCGCAGATGGGCCAGCCGGCCCAGATGGGCCAGATGGGCCAGGTGCGGCAGCGGGCGATGGACAACGGCGACGAGATCACCGCGATCATCGACATGACCGGCAGTGGCGCGCAGGACGGCGACAAGAAGTGACCCGGTGACGCTGACCCTGCCCGGGCCCCACACGCCGATCGAGGAACCCGGGTTCTCCACGCCGTCCCCCAAGAACCGACGGCTGCCGGCCTGGCCGGTGGCAAGCATCCTGGCCTTCTATCCGGTGTGGTGGGCGCTCGGCCTCGGCGTCCTGATCTTCGCGGTGATGGCCGCACCGATGCTCTTCCTGCTGATCCGGCGCCGTACGGCCGGGCGCCCGCTGCGGCTCCCGCCCGGCTTCGGGTGGTGGGCGCTGTTCCTGGCGGCGGTCGTGGTAAGCATCGGCGCACTCGGCGCCGACCCGGCCGGCACGGTCGCCGAGCACGCTTCGGGCCGGCTGCCGGCGGTGAGCTACAAGCTGGTCATGTACGCCTCGCTGACCGTCCTGCTGGTCTATGTGGGCAACCTGACCGAGGCCGAGCTGTCCCGACGCCGGCTGATCCGGCTGCTCGGCTGGCTGTTCGTGGTGACCGTGGCCGGCGGTCTGCTGGGCATGGTGGCCGGCAACTTCCAGTTCACCTCGCCGGTGGAGTGGCTGCTGCCCGGGCACATCCGCACCAAGGGGTTCGTGCAGTCGCTGGTCCACCCGTACGCGGCGCAGATGATGGACATCGTCGGCGCCGCGAAGCCCCGCCCGGCGGCACCCTGGGGCTACACCAACACCTGGGGCAACAACTTCTGCCTACTGGTCGGCTGGCTGGTGGTGGCGGCCTGGCGGTACGGCACCGGCCGGACCCGGTTCTGGGCGGTGCTCTGCCTGCTGATCTCGATCGTGCCGGCCGTCGTGTCGCTGAACCGTGGACTGTGGATCGGGATCGGCGTCGTGGTCGTCTACGTCGCGATCCGCTATGTGCTGGCCGGCCGGGTGTGGATCCTCGGAGCGGTCGCGATGGCGGCCGGCCTGCTGACTGCCGCGCTGGCGGTGACCCCACTCGGTGACGTGGTCGGTGCCCGGATGGACAACGGCAAGTCCAACGGGGTCCGCTCGTTCCTGATCGATCGCGCCCTGGACGGCTTCACCGGGTCCCCGATCATCGGCTATGGCGGCACCCGCAACACCGTGGGCGGGCGCAACTCGATCACCATCGGCGAGAGTGCCGGCTGCGAGCGGTGCGGCAACTTCACCGTCGGTGGTAACGGCCAGCTGTGGCAGTTGCTCTACGCGCACGGCGCGGCGGGCACGCTGGGCTACCTCGGCTTCTTCACGTACGGGTTGTGGCGCTTCCGCTCCGACCGCAGCGCGATCGGCATCGCCGCCTCGGCCGCGATCGTCACCTCGTTCTCGGCGATGCTCTGGTACAACGCGCTGGTCACCCCCTTGGCCTTCATGCTTCTGGCGTTTGCGCTGCTCTGGCGCAACTCACTCGAGGGGGAGACAACATGAGCCCGGTGAAGACGGCTCCGGCCGAACTCACGGCCGGTGATGCCGAGCTGCGCACCCAGTACCTCGCCGAGGTGCTCGACCTCCTCTATCCGGCCCCCTGCCGCACCGACGGCACGCCGGGCACCCCGATCGCCGAATACCTCGTCGTCCCGGATGCCCGCCGCCCGCGCCTGCTGGTCCCGTCGGTGTCCCGGCGAGTCGCCGCGGCCGCCGTCCGGCGCTATGCCGAGCCACAGTCGCGGACCTCGAAACTGAAGCGGGACGCGGTGATCGCCGCCGTCCGCACCGGCGCGTCCAGCGTGCTGCTGCGTGACCGGGTCAAGGTGACCGGCCCGTTCTCGCAGAGCATCGACGGCTTCCTGAGCGAGGTGCTCGGCCGCGAGCTGGCGATCAGTGTCCACATCGGCCCAGCGCGGGCCAACCGGAAGCCGGTACTGCAGCTTCTCAGCCCGCACGGCGACACCTTCGGCTTCGCCAAGATCGGCATCGGCCCGCTCACTCAACGCCTGGTACGTGCCGAGACGGCCGCACTGAACGCGCTGGGCAGCAGCGGTCTCACCAAGCTGACCGTGCCCCGGGTGCTGTTCGCCGGGCAGTGGCGCGGCCTGCAGGTGCTGGTCCAGTCGGCATTGCCGGTGTGGCTGCCCCGGGCGCCACTGACCGGCCGCCGCCTGGTCGGGGCGATGCTGGACATCGCTGGATGCTGCGGCTACACCAAGGGCACGCTGGCCGACGGCGGCTACTGGCACGAGCTGCGCGGCCGGCTCGCGGCGGTCACCCACCGCGCCGAGGGAGTCGGGCTCGCGGCCGCCGCCGAGCTGCTGGTCAAACGGGCCGGCGACGTCACCTTCCGGTACGGCGCGTGGCACGGCGACTGGGCGCCCTGGAACATGGCGAACCTCTCCGACGCGCTGCTGGTGTGGGACTGGGAGCGGTTCGCCACCGGGGTGCCGCTCGGCTTCGACGCGGTGCACCACGAGCTGCAACGGCGGATCCAGTCGACCGGCGACGCGCGGGACGCGGTGGAGACCACCGTACGGCGGGCCGGTGAGTTGCTCGCGCCGTTCGGGGTGCCGGCCGCGGAGCGCGAGATCACCGCGCTGCTCTACCTGGTCGACTTGGCCACCCGCTACCTGACCGATCGCCAGGCCGAGTCCGGCGCCCGCCTGGGCGTGCTCGGCACCTGGCTGCTGCCGGTGCTCATCCGCCGGGTCGAGGAACTCTGAGGAGAGCACCACCCATGGACGTTCGCAAAC
>DASWMR010000699.1:0-4808 GCA_036399635.1 Actinoplanes sp.
ATCCGGTACTCGTTCCCGCTGGCCGGTGTCACCGGCGGGCGGCCGCTGCTGGCGAGATCCGGAATCCACCTGATCTACGGCCCGGTGACGCCGTGAAGGCACCGGAAAGGACTCGGCAACCGATGACTGTGGAGCAGATGAGCAGCACCGTCCGGCTGGCGCCCCAGGTGCCGGACCGGCGCATCCTGCATGTGATCAACATGGGGGTCACCTGCGGCGGCGCCGAACGCCTGGTGGCCGACCTGGTCACCGCCCAGCGCAACAGCGGCCATCAGGTACGGGTGCTCGCCAGTGACCTGCCCGGCTCGGGCACCCGCTTCGCGGACGCGACGTGGGCCCAGCCGGGCGACCGCGGCGGGCTGCTGGCCCGGCTGACCGGCCAGTTCCGCAACCGCAACGCCCGCGACGCGCTGGCCCGGGAGTTGCGCGACTGGCGGCCCGAGGTGGTGCACCTGCACACGATCGGCCTGCTCTCGCCGTCCACCCTGGCGTTGCTGGCCGGCACGCCGACCGTGATGACCGTGCACGGCCCCGAGGTGTTCCTGCGGGACACCGCGCTGTGGTGCCTGCCGCAGGAATACTTCCGGTGCTCGCCGCGGGCAGCCCCGCAGCTGACCGGCCGCGGCAGGCTGGTGGCGGCGGTGTCCCGGCTCGCGGTGGCCCCGGTCTGGCGCCGCCGGTTGCGCGCGGTCGACCAGTACATCGCGCCGAGCAGATACATCGCCGACCTGGTCGGCCGCGATCTGGGCCCGGCGCGCACGGTCCCCAACGCGGTGCACCACCTCCTTTCGGACGAGATGCTTTCGGACGAGATGCCGACCGCCAAGGCCGGGCACCGAGTGCTGTTCGCCGGCCGTCTGGAGTACTTCAAGGGTCCACAGCTGCTGATCGAGGCGCTGCCACAGATCCTGCGCGAGCACCCGGCGACGACCGTGCGCATCTGCGGTTCCGGGCCGATGGCGGAGCCGCTGCGCGAGCTGGTCGACCGCCTCGGGCTCGGCGCCTCGGTCGAGCTGATCGGCTGGCTGGACCTCGCGCAGCTGCGCCAGGAGATGACTGACGCCGACGTCGTGGTCATGCCGTCGCTGTGGCCGGAGGCGTTCGGCCTGTCCTGCCTCGAAGCGCTCGCCGTCGGCACCCCGGTGGTGGCGTCCGCCGTCGGGGGGCTGCCCGACCTGATCCGGCCGGACGTCACCGGGCTGCTGGCCGAGCCCGGCGACGTGGCCGGGCTGGCGTCCGCCGTCAGCCGCCTGCTGGGCGACGACGCGCTGCGCGCCCGGCTCGGCGAGCAAGGCCGACAGATGAGCGCCGGGTACACCATGGACGCGCACCGGCGGGGCATGGATCAGGCGTACGCGGATGCGGTGGCCGGCCCCCGGAAACCGTCCGCCGGCGGGATCGGTGCGCGGCTGCGCGCGGCATGGCAGGACGTCTTCATCCGCAACTCGGTGATGCTGCTTCTGGCCACGGTCGAGCTGGCCGCCGGCGGGTTCCTGTTCTGGCGGCTCGTGGCCCAGGTGTTCACCCCGGAGCAGGTCGGCCTCGCCGGCACGTTGATCTCGGCGTCCTCGCTGGTGGCGACGCTCGCGATGCTCGGCATGAACAACTCGCTGATTCGCTACCTCGCCGAGTGGCCGGAGCGGGCGCGCACGGTCAGCAGCGGCGCCGCCCTGGTCGCCGTGGCCTCGGTGGCCGGTTCTCTGATCTTCGCCGCCGGTACACCCTGGTTCGCCCCGCCGCTGACCGGGACGCTGCACGGACCGGCGGTGCTCGGGTTCATCGTGCTCACCGTTGCCGGCGCGGTGGGGACGCTGTATGACAACGTCTTCGTGGCCCTGCGCAGCAGCGGATACGTGCTGGCCCGCAACACCGTCGCGGTGCTGCTGCGGCTGGCCCTGCCGCTCGGCCTCGTCGGCCTGGGCGGGATGGGCATCTTCACCGCCTACTGGCTGGCGTTCGCCCTCGGCGTGGTGATCTACATGGTGGCGTTGCAGCGCCGGTTCGGTATGCCGCTGCGCAGCCCGGTCAGCCTGGCCCGGCTGCGCGCGATGTGGCGGTATTCGCTGGGCACCTACCTGGCCACCGTCATCCTGATGGTGCCCAGCCTGGTGATGCCGATCCTGGTGGCGCAGCGCAACGGCCTGCGGGAAGCCGCGAGCTACTACATCGCGGCCCTGCTGGCGAGCATCCTGCTGTTCATTCCGGAGGCGACGTCGCGGAGCTTCTTCGCCGAGGCGTCCCATCACGGCAGCATGGCGAAGACCGGGCTGTGGCGGGTCCTGCTGCTGATCGCCGGCACCCAGACGCCGATCCTGCTGGCGCTGATCCTGCTGGGCCGGCCGGTGCTCGCCCTGTTCGGCGACAGCTACGCCACGGCGTACCCGTTGCTCGTGATCCTCGCCGTCACCAACGTGCTCGGCGCTGTCGGCTTCGTGGGCAGCACCGTGCTGCTGATCACTCGCCGGATCGGGCTGTTGTGTGTCGTCTCCGCGGTGGCGTACGGCGTCGCGCTCGGCGGCTCGCTGCTGTTCGGCGGCCGGGGTTCGCTCTGGATAGCGGGCAGCCTGCTGACCGGCGAGACGATCCTGGCCGCCGCCTACCTGGGCGTCATCGCCCGCGCCGTCCGGGGGGACCGATGAGAACCACGATGGTGCGCAGCGTCGGCAAGGGCCTACTGACCTCGTCCGAGCGCTGGTGGCGGGACCGGGCGATCGGGCGCAGCCGGGACGGTACCGGGCTGCTCGTCGGCCGCCGGCTCCTGGTGCTCTCGCCGCACCCCGACGACGAGACATTCGGCTGCGGCGCGACGATCGCTCGCGCCACCACGGCCGGCGCCCCGGTCACCCTGGTGGTCGCGACCGACGGCCGGCACAGCGCCTCGTCGCCCCGGCTGACCGCGGACCGGCTCGCCGAACTGCGGACGGCGGAGCTGCACGACGCCGGCCGGCACCTGGGCCTGGGCACTGAGGACATCGTCCAGCTCGGCTTCTCCGACGGCACTCTCGCCCGGCAGTCGACCGCGCTGGCCGGCGCGATCGAGGACCAGTTGCGCCGGCACCGGCCGAACGTGGTGCTGTTCCCGTGCGCCGAGGACAGCCATCCGGACCATCAGGCCGTGCACGCCGCCGCCCGCCGAGCGGTCGCCGCGGTCGCACCCGGCACCTTGATGCTCGCGTACCCGGTCTGGTCCTGGCACGAGGCGCCGTGGTTCCTCGGCAGTGCGGTACGACACCGGGCCCGGCTGATGCTTTGGGCTGCGCGGCTCGCCACCTCAGGCCACACGTGGCGGATCCCGACCGGTCCCCACCTGGCGGCCAAGGAAGCGGCGGTGGCCGCGTATGTGTCGCAGACGACGAACCTCACCGGCGAGGACACCTGGAGCTATCTGTCCGCCGAGTTCCAGGCCGCGTTCCTCCAGCGGGCCGAGGTGTTCGTGCCGGTCGACGCACCGACCCGGAAGGCGAGCCTGGGATGAAGGTCGCACTCATCACGCCGTACCCGCCGAGTCGCGACGGCATCGCCGACTATGCGGTCAAGCTGGTCGACGCGCTGCGTGCCGAGCGGGCCGACTGCGATATCACCGTCTACCAGCTGCAGACCCTCTCACTAAACCCGCGAACCTGGACCGCGCTGTACCGGGAGCTGGGGCGGGATCGCCCGGACGTCGTCCACGTGCAGTTCGACATCTCCAACTACCTGCTGCTGATCTTGCCGCTGTTCGCCACACTGCTCGCCGTGCGCCGGCGCGGCGGCCCCGTCCTGGTCGCCACCTTCCACGAGGCATACCGCGACCGGGAGCTGTACGGCGTGGCCAGCATCGTGTTCTACCGGGCCTTCCACCGGCTCTTCGACCGGATCTACGTGCACACCCGGGTGAGCGAGCGCCGGCTGATCGACGCGTACGGCGCGGCCACCGACAAGGTGAGCTGCATCCCGCACGGCGCGGCCCGGTTCGCCTCGACCGTGCGGGACCACGGGGCGCTGCGCAGCCGGTTCGGCATCGACCCGGGTCGCCCGGTGGTGCTGAACTTCGGCTACCTGTACCGCACCAAGGGCGTCGAGTACCTGATCGACGCGCTCGCCCTGCGGCGAGCGGGCGGGCACCCGATGCCGGCCGTGCTGATCGCCGGGGAGGTGCCGCAGCGGCGGGGCATGTTCCGGATCTTCCAGGCGCGCAACAACCGGTACCTGGCCGGCTTGAAGCAGCGCATCCGGTCGGCCGACCTCGAGGAGGTGGTGACCTTCACCGGGTACATCGCCGCCGACGAGCTGTACTCGCTGTTCACGCTCGCCGACGTGGTGGTGCTGCCTTACTTGAGCGTCGACCAGAGTGGGGTGCTGAATACCGCGATCGCCGCCCGCACGCCGGTCATCGCCAGCGATATCGGCGGCCTCGGTGAGACTCTGGCGGACGTGGGCGTTCTGGTGCCGCCGCGCGACAGTGCGGCGATCGCCCGCGCCCTCACCGCCGTCCTGCAGGAGCCGGAGTACCGGGCGGGACTGGTGGAGCGCTACGACCGACTGGCCGAGAAGCTGGACATGCGACAGGTCGCAGTCGCTCTGTTAGCCGACTACGACCTGGTCTGTGCAAACACTGGGGCCCGCTCTCCCCTCGATTGAAAGAGCGGGACCCAGCGACTAGGCGGGAAGGGTTACCTACAGCGGCGGGTACGCGTTCGCCATCAGCTGCGTGAACTGCGCGGCGAACCAGGCACCCGAGATGGGAGCGTTGGGCAGCGCGCCGCTCAGGCTGTTGCCGTTACGGGCGTTACCGGCGTAGGTCGGGTCGCACATCTGGTCGAAACCCT
>DASWMR010000700.1:0-4603 GCA_036399635.1 Actinoplanes sp.
TGGTGGTCGGCTCGGTGGAGCCGACCACTGCGCCGTCCGCCGCCCCGCCGTCCGCTCCGGCGCCCGATTGGGTCAAGCCGGGCACCGTGATCGGCTGGACCGCACAGCTCAAGATTGCGATCGTCGACAAGGTCGGTCAGCTGCCCTGAGCGCTCCTACGGGCGTACCGCAAGAAGAGCATGTCCTCGACGGAGAGTGCGTGCCGCAGTGACATCCGCCGCGGCACGCCCGGCGCCCCGGTCGCCACGCGGCCGGGGCCGCCGCCGACCAGCAGGGGTGAGACGGTCAGGCAGACCTCGTCGACCAGGTCGGCCCCGACCAGCGAACCGAACAGGCGCGGCCCGCCCTCGCAGAGCAGTTGACCGGCGCCCTGCACCCGCAGCTCACCCACCGCGGCCGCGAGATCGACCTGGTCGTCGCCGGCCAGGAGCACGTCGGCGATGCCGGCGAGACGGGCAGCGGGCGCGCGCCGGTGGGTCACCACAACCGGGCGGATCGGCGCGTCCGCGAAGACCAGTTGCGACAGGTCAAGGTCGAGGGAGCCGGAGACGATCACCATGAGCGGAAACTCGGCCAGCCCATGCGCCCGCCGCCAGGCCCGGGCCTTCGCGGTCAGCCGCAACGCGTCGTAGTTCTCCGCCCGCACCGTCCCGGCCGCCACGATCAACGCGTCGCACACCATCCGCAGCGAATCGAAGATCTCCTTGTCGCCCGGCCCGTGCAGCCCGCCGGAGAGCCCGTCCACGGTCACCGCCCCGTCCAGGCTGGCGATGAAGTTGACCCGCAGGGTCGGCTCCGGATTCCGCGGATAAAGCGTGACCAGGCCATCCGCCGACGACGGCCACTCGCGCAACACACTCACGGCTCGGCGGGCCCGGTCACCGGCGGCCGAGGCTCGGCCTTGCGGTGCTGGCAGTCGCACCACGAGCCGCCCCGGCAGTCGTCGTGCCGCCGCTCCCGGCAGGCCTGGCAGATCACCCCAAAAACCTTAGACCCCTTGCCCGTACGCCCATAGCCCGTTCCTGCTCTGACCGGAAGAGCACCCTGCCCAGCCACCGGCCCAAGTGGCAAAATCTCAGGTCCAGTCGGAATCTCGGGAGCTGCTCACCCGTATACGCACCGGACCTGCGTCGAAGTTGGCCGCCACCCAACGCGTCCGTCGCGCATTTGGCTGGCAGCTTTTAGGCTGGCTTGACGCGGGGTAATCCCGCACCGCTTGACCCCGGGGACACGGCGTCGCAACCGGGGCGAAACGCCGATTTGGCAGGCTGTACCCCTTAGGGCGGTATCGCCGTGCCGTCCGCCAACGGGAGGAGTCGCATGTTGTTGCGGGTTCGAGTCACTCTGCCCGACCGGCCCGGTGCGCTCGGTCAGGTGGCGCGCACGCTGGGCGTCGCCGGAGCCGACATCGTCCAGGTGGTGGTGCTGGAACGACTCGGCGGCCGTGCGGTGGACGACTTCACCGTCGTTTGGCCCGGCGCCTCCCGGGTGGACCGGCTGCTGGCCGGCCTCGCCGCCATCCCCGGCGTGCAGGTCGACGGCGTGTGGAAGGCGATCGGCGCCCCGGTCTCCGGCGGCCACGACGCCGAGCTGCTCGCCCAGGTCGCGGCGAACCCGGCAGACGGCCTCGCCACCCTGGTCGACGCGGTGCCCGGCCTGCTCGCCGCGGATTGGGCGGCCGCCGCCGCGGTCCCGGCCGACTGGGCCGCCCGCACCGGCGCGCCCCGGCCGCTGCCCGCCGAGCCCGGCTTCAGCATGGTCGAGCCCTCGGTGGCGTACGCCAGCTGGCGCGCGCCCTCCCCGCTGCAACTTCCCGAAATCACCCCGCTGCGGGCCCGGCCGCTGAACGGCCCGGACAGCACCCGGTACGCGGTCGCCCCGTTCGGCCGGGCCGGCCTGGTGCTGGTGGTGGCCCGCTCGGACGACGACGACCTGCCCGCGGCCGCCTTCCACATCACCGAGGTCGACCGGGTGGCCCAGCTCGTCCGCGCCGCCGCGGTGATTCTCGGCGACCGGCTGGACGCCGCCGGAGTGCCGGTCGTGGCCACCTGAGCCTGTGATCGGACTCTCCTGGCCAGCGCGTCCAAAGCAATATCCGGGTAACACCGGCGAGGCAGTATTGAGGCTGGAACTGCTGATGTGACGCGCCGAAGGGAGTGCCGGAGATGTCCCTGTGGCGAATCCGGGCGACGGTCGACGACCGGCCGGGCTACCTGTCCGTTCTGACCGCCGCCCTCGCCCTTCGCTCGGTGAACATCCTCGCCGTCCAGGTGCACACCACCGAGGCCGGGGCGGTCGACGACTTCCTGGTCGACACACCCGACACGATGACCGAGCGGGACCTGCTCGCCGCCATCACCAAGGGCCGCGGGCGGGACGCCTTCGTGAGCCGGGCCGAGGCCCAGGGCCTGGCCGACCAGCCGACCCGCGCGCTTGTCCTGGCCGGCCGTCTGCTGCACGACCCGGACGCCCTGTCCGAGGGCCTGATCGCCCTGCTCGATGCGGCCGAGGTGCGCTGGCGTCCCGAGTCGCCGGACACCCGGCCGAGTTTCGACGCCGCCCGGATGACCCTGGCCGACCCGGCCGGCGGCTCGTTGGAGGTGCTGCGCCCCCGCCCGGCGTTCACCCCCGCCGAGTTCGCCCGCGCGCAGGCGCTGGTCGAGGTGTGCGGTGCGGTGCTGCGTCAGCAGGCCGAGCAGACCACGTTGCTGCTGCCGGACGGCGCCGAACTGCTGATTCGCGTCGCCACCACGGACGACGTCGCCGAGGTCCGCCGCCTGCACGAACGCTGCACACCGGCCACCCTGCAGAGCCGCTACCTGGGTGGCACCGGCCCGACCGACGCCCGCCTCACCAGCCTGCTGGATCCGGCCGGCACCGACCGCACGCTGCTCGGGCTCGATGGCACCAAAGTGGTGGCGATGGCCAGCCTGCGGGCCGAGGGCGACCTGGGCGAGATCGCACTGCTGGTCGAGGACGGCTGGCAACGCCGCGGCATCGGCACGGCCCTGCTGCGTCGGCTGCGCACCCACGCCGAGCGGAGCCGGATCGCCGCCCTGGTCGCCCACACCGCCGCCGACAACGTGGCGATGCTGCGCACCCTCAACCGCCTGGGCGACGGCGACACCGACCGCGACGGCGTCCTGGTCAGCGTGACGCTCCCGGTCCCCGGCCACCGCCACCCGGTCGGCGACCAGGCCCCAGCCGCGTTCGGCTAAGCCAGATTGGCCCTTGGGCCGGCGACCCTACTCACCGCTGGCCGAGGGGACCGCGGCGAGGGCGGCAGCGATGGATGCTTCCGCGGGGGCCTTGGCCACGCCGAGGTCGGCGAGGATTCCCGAGCCGTCCTCGAGCTCGAGCAGCGCGACCAGGATGTGCTCGGTGCCCACGTGGTTGTGGTTCATCCGGAGGGCCTCCCGGAACGTCAAGTCCAGGGCCTTCTTGGCCTGCGGCTCGAACGGGATCAGCGCGGGCACGGAGTCGGCTGCCGCCGGCAGCGACGCCACGGCTGCCTGCCGGACGGCTTCGAGCGACACGCCCTGCGCGACGATCGCCCGGGCGCCGAGCGCGGTCGGGTCCACCAGCAGGCCGAGAACCAGATGGGCCACGCTGATCTGGTTGTTGCTTCTCGCGCGGGCTTCCTCCTGCGCCGTCACGACGACCTTTCTGGCCCGGTCGGTGAAGCGGCTGAACCCCTGCCTGGCGTCGACGTCGGGCGCGTCGCCCTTGGCCACGAAGCGCTTCTGGGCCGCCTGTTTGGTGACGCCCATACTGCGGCCGATCTCGGTCCACGAGGCGCCGGAGCGGCGAGCCTGGTCGACGAAGTGCCCGATCAGGTGATCGGCCACGTCACCGAGATGGTCGGCGGCCAGCACCGCATCGGTGAGCTGGTCGAGGGCGGCCGAGTGGTTCTGCTTGATGGCTTCGATCAGATCGTCGAGCCGGATGGATGTGGTGACAGGCTTTGTCGTCATGCGTCAACCATAGGTTGACCGAACCGGAGCGTCAACCCGGGGTTGACTTACTCCGAGCCGCGGACGCCGTGCTCGATGCAGGAGGCCGTCCAGCCGGTCGGGAGCACCTGGACCTTCATGCGGCGGCGGCACTGGGGGCAGTAGCGCGGCGGCTCGAGTGCCCGCGCGGTCGCACAGGCCGTGTGGTCGCCCTCGGCGGCCGGCTCGCCGCAGCGGTCGCAGTAGGTCACAGCGTTGCCGAGAGCGCCTTGACCGGCATCTTCAGGTCTTCCAGCAGCGCCAGGTCTTCGGTGGCGGGGCGGCCGAGCGTGGTCAGGTAGTTGCCGACGATCACCGCGTTGATGCCGCCGAGCAGGCCGTCGCGCGTACCCAGGTCGCCCAGGGTCAGCTCGCGCCCGCCAGCGTACCGCAGGATGGTCTTCGGCATCGCCAGCCGGAACGCGGCGATCGCGCGCAGCGCGTCCTTGCCCTCGACCACCGGGCGGTCGGCGAACGGGGTGCCCGGGCGGGGGGTGAGGAAGTTCATCGGGACCTCGTGCGGGGACAGCGCGGCGAGCTGAGCGGCGAATTCGGCGCGCTGCTCGATCGTCTCGCCCAGGCCAAGGATGCCGCCGCAGCAGACCTCCATA
>DASWMR010000701.1:0-2004 GCA_036399635.1 Actinoplanes sp.
GAGGGAGGTAGGCGGCGGTGGCGGAGCAACAACAACCGGCCGAGTCGGTGCTGAAGTTCCGGCGGTTCGCGCTGGCCGTCTGCCTGATCGGGGTGGTCGTGCAGCTCGGGCTGACCGCGTACTACCTGGCGATGGCGCACAAGGCGCAGCCGCACCACGTGCCGGTCGGGCTGGTCTCGCCGGCCGCGAAGCGGACCGCGGTGATCGCGATGCTGACCGACCAGGGCCAGTTCAAGATCACCGACTACGCCACGGCGGACGACCTGACCATCGCGATCAAGCGGCGGGACGTGTACGGCGGTGTGGACCTCACCGGCACCCAGCCCCATCTCTACGTCGCCAGCGCCGCCGGGCCGGCCGCCGCGAGCCTGCTGCGCGGCACCTTCACCTCGGTGGTGCAGCAGCAGACCGCCGCCGCCCTCACCGAGCTGGCCCGGCAGAGCGACCGGATGCCGGTCGCGCAGGCCGCACAGCTGAACAGCCCGCCGCCGGTGACCGACGTGGTGCCGCTGCCGGCCGACGACGTCAACGGCGTCTCACTGGGCTTCCTCACCCAGGCGCTCGCGCTCGGCGGCACGATCGCCTCGATGGGCCTGGGCCGGCTCATCCCGCGTACCCGGCGCTCCTGGAACCGCGGTATCGCGCACGTCACCACGCTGGCGCTGTACGCGGTCGGCTCGGCCGCCGTGGTGCTCTGGTCGATGGGCTGGTTCGGCGTCGGCAACACCGCCGACCGCGGCGAGATGCTCGGCATCTTCTCGTTGATCTCGCTCGCCATCACCGCGTCCACGGCCGGGGCGGTGGCCCTGCTCGGCCCGGCCGGCGCCCTGGTGGGTGCGATGTACTTCACGCTGGGCACGGTGATCTCGGGAGCCAGCATCCTGCCTGAGTTCCTACCGGCATTCGGCCGCTATGTCGGGTCCAACCTACCGACCGGTGCCGGGGTCCAGGCGGTCCGCGACGATCTCTACTTCCCGGCTGCCCCGATCGGCCGGCACCTCGTCGTGCTCGCCCTCTACGCCGGGATCGGCGCGGCAGTCGTGCTCATCACCAACATGCTGCCGAACCGCCGGAACGCCACCTCCGAGGTCGATCTCGCCCTGGTCGAGCGGCTCGAGGGCGCCGAACGACGGGAATCGGTCGAGCTCGCGGCGCCGGAGCCGGCGGCAGTTCGCGGACAAAGTTGAGGCTTTCCGCTCAGATTCCGCGTCCCGCGCCGAACAAATCTGCGTGGGCATTGAGAAGGTGAACGCGCGGATCGCCGACATCCAGAGCCGGATGATCGCGATGCAGACGCAGCAGACGACGCGCACCGTGCAGAACTCCGGAACGTCGACCACGACCAGCACGAGCGGGCAGGACTTCGCCAGCTACCTGCAGAACGCGGTCGGCTCGGCGCAGACGGCTAACAAGTCCTACACGCTCAACGCCAAGGGCATCCCGACCGACCTCGCCGCGTACGGCAACGGGCGGATCCCGGCGGACGCGCTGGAGAAGGTGGGCAACACCCGGCACAAACTCTGGGCGCCGGCCGCCCAGTCGCTCAACCAGATGATCGCGGACGCCGAGAAGGCCGGCGTGAAGATCGGGATCACCGACTCCTATCGGCCGTACGACGAGCAGGTCGATCTCGCCCGGCGCAAGGGGCTCTACTCGCAGGGCGGGCTGGCGGCCAAGCCCGGCACCAGCGAACACGGCTGGGGCATGGCCACCGACCTCGACCTGAACAACAAGGCGCAGGCATGGATGCGCGCCAACGGCGAGAAGTACGGCTTCGTGGAGAACACCCCGCGTGAGTCGTGGCACTGGGCCTACAAGCCCAAGTCGGTCTAGCGCTTCACGGCGATCAACTCGCCGTGCAGCAGGGACATCCAGCCGTCGGGGTGGGCCGCCCAGGTCTGCCAGGCCGCGGAGATGCCCTCCAGGTCGGCCCCCTCGGCCCGGGCCTGGCGGGCCAGATCGGACTTCAGGATGCGGTCGGCCCACAGGCCACCCCACCACCGG
>DASWMR010000702.1:0-12914 GCA_036399635.1 Actinoplanes sp.
ACCGCCATTCCCTCGCCACCCAACGCGACTGCTGCTCGCCAACTGTCGGGCACATCGTCGGCAGCACCCTGAGCCCCGTCCCGCCGTTAGGTCTCTCGTGCGTGGGCCTACGGATGGTCATCCGACCCGGCAGTGACGTCGATGGTCGATCAGGTGAGCGACCGGAGATGGCCGCTCGGGCAGTGGCCCGAACTGGGTTCGCTCCGTAGCCTTTCAGGGACCAGCCTTCCGGGCCGAGGAGCACGCCGGAGCACGCGTCGGGCACCACCGAGAGCAACTGGGCACCAGAGCAACCGGGCACCGAGAGCAACTGGGCAGGGGAGGACGAGCCGTGGATGGGACCGAGACCGGCTGGGGCCGGCCTGCGGAACCAGCCCCCCGCTGGCGGGCGCTGCTCGGCCGGGCCCGACATGGCGCCCGGAACACCGCCGAGGAACCGGCCGAGCCGGAACAGGAGGCGGCGCCGCCAGCACCCCCGCAGCAGTACGGCCAACCGCTGCCTTCCCGCCGGCCGGCCGGTGCCCCGGACGCCCACGGGGCGTTCGACAGGCCGCCCAGCCGGTTCGAGCCGCGGCCGCCGGAGCAGGCCGACCAGCGGCCGATGCCGCAGCGCCCGGTCAACCCGCTCGACCCGCGCTGGCAGGCCCGCCAGGCCGACGCCACCCGGATGGCCGAGGCGAACCGCCTGGCCGAGGCGAACCGGATGGCCGAGGCGAACCGGATGGCCGAAGCGAACCGGATGGCCGAGGCGAACCGGATGACCGAGGCCAACCGGATGGCCGAAGCGAACAGTCGGCGGGCCGCCGCACCGGCCGAGACGGAGCAGCCGCACAGCTTCTTCAGCCCGCAGAACGCCCGCTCCGTGCCGGCCGCGCCACTGCGCGACTATCCGCAGGCCCGCGCGTCCGCCGCGCCGGTCCTGCAGCCTCCGCCGCCCGCGCCCGCCCCACTCGCGCCCGCCCGACCCGTGCCTGTCCGGTCCGCGCCCACTCTGCCCATGCCCGCCCAGCCCATGCCCGCCCAGCCCCGGCCCGCCCAGTCCCAGCCCGCCCAGTCCCAGCCCGCCCAGTCAGCGCCGGCACCGACCTCGCCGGCCGCCCGGATCGAGTGGCGGCAGACCCGACCCGACGACGAGCGCGAGCGCGCCGGTGCGGTGATGCGCCGCAAGCTCGGCAAGCCACGGGTGCTCGCGTTCGCGAACCCCAAGGGCGGCGTGCACAAGACCACCGCGACGGTGCTGGCCGCGGCCACCATCGGCAGCATCCGCGGCCGGGGCGTGCTGGCCTGGGACGACAACGAGCTGCGCGGCACGCTCGGGCTGCGGGCCGGCAGTGCCCGGCACGCCCGCACGATCAAGCACTTGCTCGCCGACCTGTCGCAGATCGAGAGCATGCACGGCGACGGGCTGCTCCAGGAGCTGGACGGCTACCTGCGGCACGCTTCGGACGGCTCCTACGACGTGCTCGCCGGCGAGGAGAACCCGCGCTTCGCCCAACGCCTCGACCAGGGCACCGTGCGCCGGGTGCTCGACCTGCTGCGCCGTACCCATGACGTGATCTGTGTGGACACCGGCAACAACGTGGAGAGCGTCAATTGGCAGACCGTGATGCGCCAGGCCGACCAGCTGGTGATCACCACGGTGCCGCGCGAGGACGCCGCGTTCACCGCGGACTGGATGCTGGACGTGCTCGACGACAGCGGCATGGGTGACCTGGTGGCCAACGCGGTGACGTTGATCTCCTGTCCGTCGCCCGGCCCGCTGCCGATGCTCGACGACTTCGTGAAGCACTTCAGCTCCCGCACCCGGGCGGTGTCGGTGGTGCCGTACGACCCGTCCCTCGAGGTGGGCTCCTCGATCGAGTATCAGGACCTGCAACACGAGACCCGGCAGGCCTGGCTCCGGGCCGCCTCAGTGATGATTGAGCCATTCGCCGAATGACACGGCTCAGCTGGTGTGTGGCCTCGTTTCTTGTCGGGGGGGCCGACTAGAGTCGGCTGGCGTCGCCACAACTCAAGGGGGTCCCGGGGTGTCTGACTCGTTCGTGCATCTCCACGTGCACACCGAGTATTCGATGCTCGACGGCGCTGCCCGCATCAAAGAGGTTCTCGCCGAGGCGTCCCGGCTGGGCATGCCGGCGGTGGCCATCACCGACCACGGCAACATGCACGGGGCCTACGACTTCTACAAGCAGGCCACGGCCGCCGGGGTGACCCCGGTGATCGGCGTCGAGGCCTACGTGGCTCCCGAGTCCCGCCTCACCAAGAGCCGGATCAAGTGGGGCCGCCCGGAGCAGAAGAAAGACGACATCTCCGGCAACGGCGCGATCACCCACATGACGATGTGGGCGCGCAACGCCGTCGGGCTGAAAAATCTCTTCCGGCTCAACTCGCGCGGCTCGATGGAGGGCCAGCTGGGCAAGTGGCCGCGGATGGACTTCGACATCATCGCGGAGCACGCCGAGGGCATCATGGGCACCACCGGCTGCCCGTCCGGCACCGTGCAGACCCGGCTGCGACTGGGCCAGTTCGACGAGGCGCTCAAGTCTGCCGCGCGCTACCAGGAGGCGCTCGGCAAGGACAACTACTTCCTCGAGATCATGGACCACGGCCTCGACATCGAGAAGCGCGTCCGCGACGGCCTGCTCGAGATCGGCCAGAAACTCGGCATCCCGCCGCTGGTCACCAACGACTCGCACTACACGCACGAGGCCCAGTCCACCGCGCACGACGTGCTGCTCTGCGTGCAGACCGGCAGCAACATCGCCGACCCCAACCGGTTCCGGCTCGAGGGCGGCGGCTATTTCATCAAGTCCGCCGACCAGATGCGCGGGGTCGACTCCTCCGACGCCTGGCAGCAGGGCTGCCGCAACACCCTGCTGGTGGCCGAGCGGGTCGACACCGAGGGCATGTTCACCTTCAAAAACCTGATGCCGCGCTTCCCGGTGCCGGACGGCCACACCGAGGAGTCCTGGTTCCGCCACGAGGCGTTCGAGGGGCTCAAGCGCCGATTCCCGGACGGCATCCCGGAAACGCACATCAAGCAGGCGGAGTACGAGCTCGGCATCATCATCCAGATGGGCTTCCCGTCCTACTTCCTGGTGGTGGCCGACTTCATCCAGTGGGCCAAGAGCCAGCACATCGCGGTCGGCCCGGGGCGTGGCTCGGCGGCCGGCTCCCTGATCGCGTACGCGATGGGCATCACCGACCTCGACCCGCTGCCCCACGGGCTGATCTTCGAGCGGTTCCTGAACCCCGAGCGCGTCTCGATGCCCGATGTCGACATCGACTTCGACGAGCGCCGGCGCGGCGAGGTCATCCGCTATGTCACCGACCGTTGGGGCGAGGACAAGGTGGCGCAGATCGCTACCTTCGGCACGATCAAGGCGAAGGCCGCGATCAAGGACTCGGCCCGGGTGCTCGGCTACCCGTACGCGGTGGGCGACCGGATCACCAAGGCCATGCCGCCCGCCGTGATGGGCAAGGACATCCCGCTCGCCGGGATCTTCGACAAGGACCACAAGCGGTACGGCGAGGCCGGCGAGATGCGCACGCTCTACGACACCGACCCGGACGTCAAGAAGGTGATCGACACCGCGCGCGGCATCGAGGGCCTGATCCGGCAGACGGGTGTGCACGCGGCTGGCGTGATCATGAGCGCCGAGCCGATCATCGACCACATCCCGCTCATGCGCCGGCCCGCCGACGGCGTGATCATCACGCAGTTCGACTATCCGACCTGCGAGACGCTCGGTCTGCTCAAGATGGACTTCCTGGGCCTGCGCAACCTGACGATCATGACCGACGCGGTCAAGAACATCGAGCTAAACCACGGCAAGAAGATCGACCTGCTGGGCCTGCCGCTGGACGACAAGCCGACCTACGAGCTGCTGTCCCGGGGTGACACGCTGGGCGTCTTCCAGCTGGACGGCGGCCCGATGCGCTCACTGCTGCGCCTGATGAAGCCCGACAACTTCGAGGACATCTCCGCGGTCCTGGCGCTCTACCGCCCCGGCCCGATGGGCGCCGATTCGCACACCAACTACGCGCTGCGGAAAAACAAGCTGCAGGACATCACCCCCATTCACCCTTCGCTCCAGGAGCCGCTGGAGGAGATTCTCGGTCCGACCTACGGCCTGATCGTCTATCAGGAGCAGGTGCAGCGGGCCGCGCAAAAGTTGGCCGGCTACTCGCTCGGCCAGGCCGACCTGCTGCGCCGGGCGATGGGCAAGAAGAAGAAAGAAGTTCTGGACAAGGAGTACGTGCCGTTCCGCGACGGCATGCTTGCCAATGGTTACAAGGAAGACGCTGTCAAGGCGATCTGGGACATTCTGGTTCCGTTCGCCGACTACGCCTTCAACAAGGCGCACACCGCGGGCTACGGCCTGGTCTCCTACTGGACCGGTTATCTCAAGGCGAACTACCCCGCCGAATACATGGCCGGCCTGCTGACCAGCGTCGGCGACGACAAGGACAAGATGGCGATGTACCTGGCCGACTGCCGGCGGATGGGCATCCAGGTCCTTCCGCCCGACGTCAACCAGTCCGCCGGGCCGTTCACTCCGGTCGGCAAGGACATCCGCTTCGGCCTCGCTGCGGTGCGCAACGTCGGGCACAACGTCGTCGAGGCGATCGCCCGCTGCCGCCAGGAGAAGGGTGAATACCAGGACTTCTACGACTTTTTGTCGAAGGTGGACGCGGTCGCCTGCAACAAGAAGACGGTGGAATCCCTGATCAAGGCCGGCGCGTTCGACTCGATGCGGCACCCCCGTAAGGCGCTGCTCGCCGTGCACGCCGAGGCCATCGACGCCTTCGCCGACGTCAAGCGCAAGGAGGCGACCGGGCAGTTCGACCTGTTCGCGGCGTTCGGCGGCGACGACGGCGCCAGCGCGGCCACGGTCGCCATGCCCACCATCGGCGACAGCGAGTGGGACAAGCGCGACAAGCTGGCCTTCGAGCGCGAGATGCTCGGGCTGTACGTCTCCGACCACCCGCTGGCCGGTCTCGAGCAGCTGCTCTACAGCGCGGCCGACACCACGATCGCCGCGCTCAACGAGGACGGTTCGGTGCCGGACGGGCAGGTGGTCACGCTCGCCGGAATCCTGACCGGGGTGCAGCGGCGGATCACCAAGCAGGGCCGCGCCTGGGCGTCGGCCACCCTGGAAGACCTCGCCGGCGGCGTGGAGACGTTGTTCTTCCCGAACACCTACGAGGTGATCGGCCAGTTCATCGCGGAGGACGCGATCGTCATCGTGAAGGGCCGCGTCGACCGGCGCGACGACACCCCACGGATCATGGCGATGGACATGTCCCTGCCGGACGTCAGTCACAATCCGGACAGCAAGCCGGTCACCCTGACCATGCCGATCACCCGGTGTACGCCGCCGCTGGTCTCCGAACTCAAGGAGATCCTCACCAGCCACCCCGGTGATGCCGAGGTGCACGTCCACCTGCAGAACGGCAACCGCACCACGGTCCTGCGCCTCGGCGCGGTGCGGGTCGCGCCGACCCCTGCGCTGCGCGCCGACCTGAAGATGATCCTGGGTCCGGCCGCGGTCGTCTGACCCGCTGATCGCCGGGTTCGACCAGGTCAGCGCGGCTTCCCGCGACCGACCATGGCCGGCTGGGCGGGCGTGCCGAACCGATGTGGCAAGACCTGGCAGGATCGGGGGGTGAATCCGAGTCAGGAGCCGGCGCCGCCTGAGCAGCAACCCGGCCCGCCGCCCACCGATCCGACGGCCGGTTATCAGCCGGAAACCGCGGCGGTGCCGGGCTACGTCCCACCTTCCGGGGCCGGTGGCGGCTACGGGCCCGGCCACGGCTCGGGCGGATATCAGGCGGGGCCCGATTACGGGTCTGACGGCTATCCGGCCGCGCCGGGCTACCAGGCCGAGGGCTATGGCGGGGCGCGGGGGGACGGTGCCTCGTTCGGGCTCGCTCACCCGACCGGTCCGGAGTTCGTCGACGGGGGCGTCCCGCCCTGGGAACCTCGGCGGTCCGTTCGGCGGCCCTGGCGGCGTACCCTGCTGGTCTCGGTCTTGACCGCGCTGGTGATCTTTGTGCTGGGCGGGCCGCTCGGGTTGCTGTGGGCCTGGATCGCGCCGGGCGTGCCGGTGATCGACACCGGGTCCGGGATCGTGGTGAACGACCCGTCGCCGGAGGAGTACGTCGCGGCGGACGGCTGGTTCACGCTGCTCGGGGTGGGCTTCGGGCTGCTCGGCGCGATCGTGGCCTGGCTGGTGGTGCGCCGCGACCGGGGCCCGTTCCTGCTGCTCGGCGTGGTGGCCGGGATGCTCGGCGCCGGCTACCTCGTCGCGCCGTGGCTCGGCGAGATGATCGGCCGCGACGACTACCAGCAGTGGCGGGAGACGGCGATCCAGGGCGCCACCTATCTCGCGCCCCCCGAGGTGCACTCGCTGGGCCCGACGCTGGTGCCGGCATTCCTGGCGGCGGTCGTTTTGACGCTGCTCGCGGGTTGGTCCAACGACCCCGATCTGGAGCGGCCGGGCGCAAAGCCGGGCTACGGACCCAACCAGTACGGACCCAACCAGGCGGACGGCTGGGAGCCGGGCCACCCCGGGCCGGACGTGTCGACTTCGCCGGGCATCTGGGGCCCGCCGGACGGCCCGGAGGTGCCCCAGGCGCCGGGTGGGCCGGCCCAGCCGCGGTGACTTTGAGCGCCTGCCGGCCGATCAGTTCGGGCTGGCGGGGCGGGCCAGGTCGGAGAGGGGTACCGGGACCGCGCGGACCCGGGCCAGCAGGCCGGCCTCTCGGTTGAGCAGCTTCAACTCGGCGCGCAGGCGGCTCGCTGTGTCTGGTGCCGCCAACAGCTGCTGACGCTCGTCGGTGGTCAGCTGGGCGGTCGCCGCGATCAGGTGGGACAGCACGGTCGGGTCGGCGGGCACCACGTCCAGCGCCTCCGAGTCGGGGCGCAGCAGCTCCAGGTATTTGCGGAACGCGGCCAGCGCCCGCGGAGCCAGCAGCTCCGCCGCGGCGTCGGCGGACTCGTCCGGCAGCCACTCCACGTCAGCGGTCAGGTAGAGCTCGTCACCCTGCTTGACCTCGCGGATGGCGAACCGCCGCCGGCCCACCGTCATGATGTCGAAGCGGCCGTCCGGCAGCTCGGTGACCTGCCGCAGCTCGGCCGTGCAGCCCACCGAGTAGAGGTCGTCGGTCGCGACCGCCTCAGGCGGGGCGACCTCGTCGTCCTCCGCCTCCGGTGCGGGCGCCTCGGCGCCGTGCCGCAGCGTGACCACGCCGAACTCGTGCGGATCGTCGGCCGGACCGGCGATCAGCTCACGGACCAGCGCGCGGTAGCGCTCCTCGAAGATGTGCAGCGGAAGCACGAGGCCGGGAAACAGCACCGTGCCCAGCGGGAACACCGGCAGCCGTTTGCTCACCGGCTCAGCCTATCGGCCACCCTGGCATGGTCAAAGGCGACCGGCCTGGGTGAGGTGTCCCACGGCCTGGTCCGCGATAACCGTGTGGCGGTGACCGGTGCGTCTCCGCCTAAACTGGTGCCGTGCTGAATCGGACCGACCTGCGCGGCTCCCACCGGGACCCGCGCGGCCTGCTGCCCCGTGCCCAGCTCGACGTCTCCGCGGCCGTCGAGCAGATCCGCCCGATCGTCGAGGCGGTTCATCGGCATGGCTTCAGCGCGATCCGGGAGGCGACCGAGCGGCTCGACGGCGTCGTGCTCGAGCGGCTCCGGGTGCCCACCGCGACGATCACCGCGGCGGCTGAGGCGCTCGACCCCGAGGTGCGGGCCGCCCTGCTCGAGGTGATCAAGCGGGCCCGCAAGGTGCACGCCGACCAGCGGCGCACCGACGTGACCACCCAGGTGGTCGACGGCGGCACGGTGACCGAGCGCTGGCTTCCGGTCCGCCGGGTCGGCCTCTACGTGCCCGGTGGCCTGGCCGTCTATCCGTCCACCGTGGTCATGAACGTGGTGCCGGCCCAGATCGCCGGCGTCGAGGGGCTGGTCGTGGCGAGCCCGCCACAGAAGGAGAACGGCGGCCTGCCGGACGCGCGGGTCCTCGCGGCGTGTGCGCTGCTCGGCGTCGACGAGGTCTACGCGGTCGGCGGCGCGCAGGCGATCGCCATGCTGGGCTACGGCGCCGACGGTGTGGACGACGACGACCGCTGCGAGCCGGTCGACGTGATCACCGGCCCGGGCAACATCTGGGTCACCGCGGCGAAGCGGATGCTGCGCGGGACTGTCGGCATCGACGCGGAGGCCGGGCCCACCGAGATCGCGATCCTGGCCGACGACACGGCCGATCCGCGGCACGTCGCCGCCGACCTGATCAGCCAGGCCGAGCACGACCCGCTGGCGGCCAGCGTCCTGGTCACCGACTCCGAGGCGCTGGTCGAGGCGGTCGAGGTCGAGCTGTCCCGGCAGGTGGCGGCGACCAAGCACGAGGCGCGGGTACTGACCGCGTTGACCGGCGAGCAGTCCGGCGTGGTGCTGGTCGACGACCTCGAGCAGGGGTTGCGCGTCGTCGACGCGTACGCGGCCGAGCACCTGGAAATCCAGACGCGGGACGCGCGGCAGTGGGCCCTGCGGGTCCGCAACGCCGGCGCGATCTTCGTCGGCGCCTGGTCGCCGGTGTCGCTCGGTGACTACGCGGCGGGCTCCAACCACGTGCTGCCCACCGGCGGCTGCGCCCGGCACTCGTCCGGCCTGTCGGTGCAGTCGTTCCTGCGCGGTATCCACCTGGTGGAGTACGACGAAGCGGCCCTGCGCGACGTCGCCGGGCACGTGGTGGCACTGGCGAACGCCGAGGATCTGCCGGCACACGGCGAGGCGGTTCAGGTCAGGTTTTCCGGATGACGACAATTGACGAACTGCCTATCCGAGACGATCTTCGGGGCCAGATTCCGTACGGGGCTCCGCAGCTCGACGTCGCGGTGCGGCTGAACACCAACGAGAACTCGTACGCGTTGCCCGACGACGTGGTCGAGGCCATCGGCAAGGCCGTGCAGGCCGAACTGCGCGACCTCAACCGCTACCCGGACCGCGACGCGGTGGCGCTGCGCACCGACCTGGCCGACTACCTCGGCTTCGGCCTCTGCCCGGCGAACCTGTGGGCGGCCAACGGCTCCAACGAGGTGCAGCAGCAACTGCTCCAGGCGTTCGGCGGGCCGGGCCGCGCGGCACTGGGCTTCGGCCCGTCCTACTCGATGCACCCGCTGCTGGCGCAGGGCACCGGCACCCGCTGGATCGGCGCGCTGCGCGACCCCGACTTCGGGCTCACCCCGGCAGCGGCCGTCGCGCAGCTCGACGAGCACGACCCCGACCTGGTGTTCCTCTGCTCGCCGAACAACCCGACCGGCACCGCGCTGGACCCGTCGGTGATTACCGCGGTGCTCGAGCGGGCGCGCGGCATGGTGATCGTCGACGAGGCGTACGCGGAGTTCGCCCGGGAAGGCACGCCGAGCGCGCTGGGCCTGCTCGCCGGGCACCCGCGCCTGGTGGTCAGCCGCACCATGAGCAAGGCGTTCGGCTTCGCCGGCGGCCGGCTGGGCTACCTCGCCGCCGACTCCGCCGTGGTCGACGCCGTCCAGCTCGTCCGATTGCCCTATCACCTGAGCTCGCTGACCCAGGCCGCCGCCCGCGCAGCCGTGTCGCAGCGTGCCGCGCTGCTCGCGACCGTCGAGGCGATCAAGGAGCAGCGCGACCGGATCGTCGACGAGCTGCGCGGGCGCGGTCTGCGGGTGGCCGACAGCGACGCCAACTTCGTGCTGTTCGAGGTCGGCGGCGATCAGAAAATTGTCTGGCAGCGGCTGCTCGACCAGGGTGTACTGGTCCGCGACGTCGGCCTGCCGGGCTGGCTACGGGTCACCGCCGGGACCCCTGCCGAAACCGACGCTTTCCTGGAGGCCCTGCAGTGAGTGGGATGGCAGTGAGTGGGATGGCAGTGAGCCGGACCGCGCGGATCGAGCGCGTCACCAAGGAGACCAAGGTTCTCGTCGAGATCGACCTCGACGGCACCGGGCAGTCCGCGCTGAGTACCGGCGTCGGCTTCTACGACCACATGCTCAACCAGCTCGCCAAGCACGGCGGCTTCGACCTGACCGTGCGCACCGAGGGCGACCTGGAGATCGACGCGCACCACACGATGGAGGACACAGCCATCGCCCTCGGCGAGGCCTTCGCGCAGGCGCTCGGCGACAAGGCAGGCATCCGGCGGTACGGGTCGGCGACGATCCCGATGGACGAGGTGCTCTGCCGGGCGGCCGTCGACCTGTCCGGCCGGCCCTACGTGGTGCACGACGAGCCCGAGCTCGCCCCCTACATCGGGCCGGTCTACCCGACAAGCATGACCCGGCACATCTTCGAGTCGTTCGGCTTCGCCGCCAAGGTCACCCTGCACGTGAGCGTGCTGCGCGCGGCCCGCGACGGCGGCAAGGCGGACGCGCACCACGTGGTGGAGGCGCAGTTCAAGGCGTTCTCTCGAGCGCTGCGCGAGGCCGTCGAGATCGATCCGCGCAACGCCGGTCAGCTGCCCTCGACCAAGGGCGTGCTCTGATGGCGATCGCTTTGTTCGTCCTCGCCGGCTTCCTGGTCGGCGGAGTGATCCAGCTGGTCAAGTCGGGCGCGACGAGGTTCAGCATCGGCCTGGTCGGCACGCTCGCCGCGGTGGCTGCGGCCGGCGGCGTGGCCTGGATGATCCCGGGGAACGACTCGTGACTGACCGCGCCAAGAATGTGGTGGTGCTCGACTACGGGTCGGGCAATCTGCGCTCGGCCGAGCGGGCGGTCGCCCGCACCGGGGCCGACGTGACGGTGACCAGCGATCTGGCGGCCGCCGCCGAGGCGGACGGCCTCGTCGTGCCGGGCGTTGGGGCGTATGCGGCGTGCATGGCCGGCATCGACGACCTGGGTGCCGGTCCGATGATCGCCGAGCGGGTCGCGGCCGGCCGGCCGGTGCTCGGCATCTGCGTGGGCATGCAGATCTTCTTCGACTCGGGCGTCGAGCACGGTGTCGAAACCAAGGGCCTCGGCCTGCTGCCCGGCGCCGTCACCCGGCTGGCCGCGCAGCGCATCCCGCACATGGGCTGGAACACGGTCGACGTCGCTGACGAGTCCACGCTGCTGGCCGGGCTGGACGCGGAAACCCGGTTCTACTTCGTCCACTCGTACGCGGCCTCGGATCTTGATGCCTTGCACCGGGCCGGCGCCAAGGTGACCACCGCTAGCCATGACCAGCCGTTCGCCGCGGTGGTCGAGCTCGGCTCGCTGGGTGTCGCCCAGTTCCACCCGGAGAAATCCGCGGACGCCGGCGCCGCGCTGCTGCGCAACTGGGTGGCCGGGCTGTAGATGGCGAAGGACCGGGCGCGTCGCCGCGCCGAGCGCCAGGCTGTGCTCGAGAAGGAGAAGGCCGCCCGTGCCCGCCGGGTCGCCCGGCGGCAGCGACGCCGCACCCTGGTCGGCCGGCTGAAACCGCGGGTCGGCCGCTCGGGCCGGCTGCATCGGCGCAGCCGCGGGGAGCGGATCGGCATCGTCGTGGTGCCGCTCGTGCTCATCGCGCTGGTCTGGCTGTTCGTGCCCGAGATGGCCCTGCGCATCGTTCTCACCACTTTGATCGTTCTCGCTCTGCCGGCACTGGTCGTCGTGGTGCTCGGCAGGCGCGCGTAACCCGCTAGGAGAAACCCATGACCCTCACCCTGCTGCCGGCCGTCGATGTCGCGGACGGCCAAGCGGTACGCCTCGTGCAGGGCGCCGCCGGTTCCGAGACCGCGTACGGCGACCCGCTGGAGGCGGCACTCGCCTGGCAGAACGACGGCGCCGAGTGGGTGCACCTGGTCGACCTGGACGCCGCGTTCGGCCGCGGCTCGAACGCCGAGCTGCTGGCCGCCGTGGTGGGCCGGCTGGACGTCAAGGTGGAACTGTCCGGCGGTATCCGCGACGACGAGTCGCTGACCCGCGCGCTGGCCACCGGCGCGGCCCGGGTCAACATCGGCACGGCCGCGCTGGAGGACCCGGTGTGGTGCGACCGGGTGGCCGCGGAGTACGGCGACCGGGTGGCGATCGGCCTGGACGTGCGCGGGCGCACCCTGTCCGCCCGCGGCTGGACCAAGGACGGCGGCGACCTGTACGAGGTACTGGCCCGGCTGGACAAGGCCGGCGCGGCGCGGTACGTGGTCACCGACATCACCAAGGACGGCATGATGCGCGGGCCGAACCTGGACCTGCTGCGGGAGGTCTGTGCCCGTACCGACAAGCCGGTGATCGCCAGCGGCGGCGTGTCCAAGCTGGACGACCTGCGCGCCCTGGCCACGCTGGAATCGGCCGGGGTCGAGGGCGTCATCGCGGGCAAGGCGCTCTACGCGGGCGCCTTCACGGTGGCCGAGGCCCTCGCGGTGCTGGCCGAGGCATGAGCAATCCGGCGGTGCAGCGGTGGGGATCCGGCGGACCCTGGGAGGAGCGGTACGGCTACTCCCGCGTGGTCCGAGCCGGCGATCTGCTGCTCACCGCCGGCTGCACGGCCACTGTGGACGGTGTGGTGACCGGGATCGGTGACCCCCGCGCGCAGGCGCTGACGGCGTTCGGGATCGCGGTGGAGGCGCTGGCCGGCGCGGGCGCGGCCGTCTCCGACGTGATCCGCACGCGGATGTACGTGACCGACGTGAGCAAGTGGGAGGAGGTCGCCCGCGTCCACGGCGAGGTGTTCGGCGAGATCCGCCCGGCCACGAGCATCGTCGAGGTCGCGAAGCTGATCGACGCCGACGCGCAGATCGAGATCGAGGCGGACGTCTACGTGGCGTGACAGACCTCGGCCGCCGTGAGCCCGCGACCTTCCGCACCTGCAGCAGGCAACTCGCGACGGGCTCGGCTTCAGCGCAGCCGTATATGCCAAGCTCGCCGGGGTGTCGGCGAAGCGGTGCCGCCCGCGGCCGTCGTGCGCCAAAGTG
>DASWMR010000703.1:0-2542 GCA_036399635.1 Actinoplanes sp.
CCCCTCGGGCCACTCGACCAGATCCCAGTCGCCGGGCTGGTCGGTGCGTACCAGCGAACCGACCGCGACGTTCCGCTCGGCCAGCGACCAGGGGCGCACCTCCGGCGGCGTGCCGACGGCTGCCAGGCTCTCGCCGTCCGCGGTGTCGGCGAGCACCACCACCGGCGCGCCGAAGATGTCGTTCGCCCCGGTCGCCGCCGACCGCAGCAACTCCGGCAGGTCAGCCGCCAGGTTGATGGCCAGCGTGGTCTCCGCCAGCCGGACCATCCGGGCGGCGAGTAGCTCGGCGCGCCGCCGGGCCGAGTAATAGCGCAGCACCGAGTGGGCGGTGGCGACCAGTTCGTCCGGCTCGATCGGCTCCACCAGGTAGGCGTCCGCCCCGCGATTCAGGCCCTGTGTCCGGTCAACGACGTCGACCGCGTGCGCCGACACGTGGATCACGGGCACCGCCCCGTACACCGGATCGGTCTTGATCTTCTCGCAGACGTCGAACCCGCTGATGTCCGGCAGCTTCACGTCGAGCACGACGAGGTCGGCACCGGAGCCGGGCAGCACCCGCAGTGCCTCGGCGCCGGTCTGCGCCTGCTGGACCGTGAAGCCAGCCCGGGTCAGCCAGCTCACCAGCAGATAACGCTTGGTGGCGCTGTCGTCGACGACGAGAACGGTGACCTGCGTACTCATGGCGTGATCGGCAACCGGAGCGTGAAGGTACTGCCTTCGCCGGGGGTGGAATCGACGCGCAGCCCGCCGCCGAGAATGGCGGCCAGCCGCCGGGCGTAGGGCAGACCCAGCCCGGTGCCCTTGCCGCTGAGCGCCTGGCTGCCGGGAACCTGATAGAACTCCTCGAAGATCCGTTCGTGCAGCTCGGGCGGGATGCCGGTGCCGGTGTCCGTCACGACGAACTCGATGTCGCCGTCGACCGGGCGCGCGCTCAGCCGCACCGAGCCGGCCGCGGTGAACTTGAGCGCGTTGGTGAGCAGGTTGCGCAGCACCCGGGCGAGCAGCACCTCGTCGGAACGGATCTCCGGTACCGCCGGCTCGTCGATCCGGAAGTCGACCTCGGTGCGGGTGGCCAGCGGTCGGAGCGTGCCGCGGAGCTGGCCGAACATCGCCTTCAGATCCACCTCCGACCAGTCCGGCTCGACCCGGCCGGCCTCCGCCTTCGCGAGGTCGAGCAGGTCATTGACGAGCGAGAGCAGGTCGGTGGCCGAGGTACGGATCAGCTCGACCTGGCGCTCCTGCTCCTCGGTCAGGTCGTCCGAGCCGTCGTCGGCCAGCAGCCGGCCGAGCCCGATGATCGCGGTGACCGGGGCCCGCAGCTCGTGGCTGACGTTGGCCAGGAAGCGGCTCTTCGCCTCGCTCGCGGCCCGCAGCTGCAGCGACTTCTCGTCCAGCTCGGCGTAGAGGGCGACGACGCCGCGGTTGGTCTCCTCCAGCTCCTCGGAGAGCTGGTGATAGAGCGCCATCACGCCGCGGTTGGTCTCCTCCAGCTCGGCGTTGAGCCGGGCCAGGTCGTCGCGTTGTGCGCGTACCTCGTCCAGGGCCGCGATGAGCTGCTGATTCTGCACATGCAGCTCGTCCAGCGGGGAGCTAGGGACGTGCCGGGCCAGCCCGGCGCGAATCTCATCCATACGCTTCGCGGTCAGCCTCGGGGCGCTCGACGGTAACCGCCGGACCATTCGCACGACCGTACCGGTATCACCGTCACCAACCTCCAACTTGTCGACCAGGCGGCCCACCTGAGCCAGTCGCTCGCCGAACCGGGCTCCGCCGCCCGGCGTCGTGGTCTCCACCGTCACCCGCAGCGTAGGTACCCCATCGGGCACCGTCGTGAACTCGACGTCGGCGGTGCCGCCGTCGGCGATCATCACCCGGCTCACCTCGCTGAGCGCGGTTGCCAGCCGGGTCTGGTCCTGCTGTTCCATGCCGACCGCCTGGGCCACTTCGCGGCCGAGCTGCCGCACCGCGAAGATGTCCTGCGCGACCTGCAGGCGCATCCGCAGCAACAGCCCTGGCCGGGTGGTCATGGCACCCGGGCCACGAGAACACCGGCGTCGTCGCGGCGCACCCCGGCGTCGCGCAGCACGGTCGCGGCGATCACCGCCGGCGAGTGCCCGAGCAGGCCCGGGTAGTCAGCGGCGGTCCATCGGTCGGCCACGCCGTCGCTGTGCATCAGCACCATTGCGCCCGGCTCGACCGGATAATCGAACTGCCGGATCTGCCGCCGCTGGTGCCCCGCGATGCCGGGCAGCGAGACCATGCCGCGGCGGCTCCCGTCGGGCGCGAGCACCGTACCGGCGATGTTGCCGAGCCCGGCGTAGCGCACCAGCCCGGCGCCCTCGTCGAACTCGGCGACGGCGAGCGCGGCACCCCGCGTGTGGTTCAACCGGCGATGCAGGAGCTCCACCAGGGCGTCCGGCGCCACGGTGGGTGCAGCGGCGAACGTGCGTACCGCCTCCTGCGCGGCCACGGCCGCGAGTCCCCCGTGGCCCAGGCCGTCGCACATCAGCATCTGCCGCCGGCCGTCCGCCTCACGGACGGC
>DASWMR010000704.1:0-6224 GCA_036399635.1 Actinoplanes sp.
CCACAGCACGCACAGCTCGGCGCTGCTGACAAAGTCGGCAAGCCCGTGCCCGATGGGCGGCGGCACGCACGAGCCGCCGTTGGCGCGCGCGAACTCGTCCCACTGATCGCCGACCCCGCTCAGGCGGTCGTCGCCATCGAAACGCCACCTGACGGCCATCCGACCAGTCTCCCAAGGAAGCCGACCCACATTCGCCGTTCGGCGGTAATCGGACCACCGACTCGGCACGGAACCCGACAAGCGGTCGAAACAGCGAGGAGGCGACCCGATGTACGCAGCCGCCGCGGCCGGGCGCACAGCGGACTCATGCTCGGGGGGGCCGGGCCGGGCGTGGTGACAGAATCAGCGCATGGGTTTGTTCACGGTGGCCGAGGCGCGGGGCGAGGTGGACCGGCTGCGGCCGGTCCTCGACGAGATCGTCGCCGTTCGGGCCGACATGGTGGAGCTGACCGCGGCGCTCGCTGTCGGTGGAGCGCCGATCGCCCTCGGCGGGCTGCCCGAGCGTAAGGCCGCCGAGGCCCGGCTCAACGAGCTGATGACCGAGGTGCAGCAGAGCGGGGCCGAGATCAAGGGGATGGCGCCGCTGCTGATCGACTTTCCCGCCGATCTCGACGGCGTACCGGTGCTGCTGTGCTGGCTGGAGGGTGACCCCGAGCTGGGCTGGTACCACCGCGTCGATCTCGGGTTCGCCGGGCGCCGGCGCCTTCCGCGGCACGGGGAGCCCTACCGACCCGGAGAGTGATTCACGCCTCGGAACAATGAGGTAAACACTCGTTGACTCTGCTGCCCGGCGGTCGATACTGGGGAAGTCAGCGATCGTTTACATACCTTCCGAGGAAACCATGACCCAGACGATCCAAGAGTCCGGCAACGCCGGCTCCGCCGCACCCGCATCGGGCGCGGGCGCGGCCGCCGAGCGGCACGTCAACACCAAGCTGCTGGTGATGTACCTGTCGCTGGGCGGGCTGGCGTTCGCGGTGTTGCAGTCGCTGGTTGCTCCGGCCCTGTCGACGATCGCCAGCGACCTCAACGCGTCGACCAGCGACATCAGCTGGATCCTCACGGCGTACCTGCTCTCCGCCTCGGTCCTGACGCCCATCCTCGGACGTCTCGGCGACATGGTCGGCAAGCGCCGGGTGCTGATCGGGGTTCTCGTCGTCCTCGGCCTCGGCACCCTGCTGGCGGCGCTGGCGCCGAACCTCGCGGTGCTGATCGTGGCGCGTGCGCTGCAGGGTGCCGCCGGCGCGGTCATGCCGCTGTCGATCGGCATCGTCCGCGACGAGTTGCCGCGGGAGCGGGTGGGCGTCACCATCGGGCTGCTGTCGGCGATCTTTGGCATCGGCGCCGGGGTGGGCATCGTGGCCGCCGGGCCGATCGTGGAGCACCTGTCCTGGCACTGGCTGTTCTGGCTGCCGCTCGTGCTGGTCGCGATCGCGCTGATCGGGGCGATCTTCGGGATGCCGGAGTCGCCGGTCCGCAAGCCGGGGCGCCTCGACGTGCTCGGTGCGGGGATCCTGTCGGTGGGGCTCGTTGCGCTGCTGCTGGCGATCAGCAAGGGTCAGGGATGGGGCTGGGCCGAGCCGAAGACCGTCGGCCTGCTGATCGTCGGGGTGCTCGCGCTGGTCGTGTTCGTGCTGGTCGAGCTGCGCGTCCGAGAGCCGCTGATGGACATGCGCCTGATGACGGTGCGCGGGGTGTGGACGGCCAACCTGGTGGCGCTGATCTTCGGCTTCGCGATGTTCGGCACGTTCGTGCTCGTACCGACGCTGCTGCAACTGCCGGCCGTCACCGGGTACGGCTTCGGTAAGTCGGTGTCCCAGGCGGGGCTCTTCCTGCTGCCGACCACGCTGATGATGGTGGTCTTCGGACCGCTGGCCGGGCTGCTGGTCCGCAAGTACGGCCCCAAGCTGCCGATGTTCCTCGGCGCCGTCGCGGTCACCGGGGCGTTCGCCATCCCGGCCGTCGCCCACGGTGCGATCTGGCAGGTCTTCGTGTCGGGGCTGCTCACCGGCGCCGGCATCGGGCTGGCCTTCGCGGCGATGTCGAACGCCATCATCGAGGCCGTGCCGGCCGCTCAAACCGGTGAGGCCAGCAGCGTCAACACCATCGCGCGGACGATCGGCAGCAGCATCGGCACAGCGGTGATCGCGGCCGTCATCACCTCGCACAGCACGCCGCAGGGGCTGCCCACCGACGACGCGTTCACCACCGGATTCTGGGTCTGCGCGGGAGTGGCCGTGCTCGCGGTGGTCGCCGCCCTGATCGTGCCGTCCGCGCACCGCCGGCATGAGCAGGCCGTCGCCGCCGGTGTGCAGGACCTCCCGCCGGAACCCGCGGAGTTGCACCTGCCGCACCTGCACCGGACCCACGCGGAGGACAAGGCCGGCAGGTAGCGAACAGGAAAGCCGCCCTCCACGCCATTGTGGAGGGCGGCTTCGTACGCGGCATCGAAGGAAGTACGCGGGGGAGAAAAATCAGAGGTGCTGGGTCTCGGTCGTCGAGGGGTGCAGCTCCGTGGTGGTCTCCTTGACGAACCGGCCAGTCTTGGCGCTGCGGTGGACCTCCTGGTCGCCGCTGCTTTCCTTGCCACCGACATGCTCGGTCGTCGTGTGGCTCGGCTCCCGCTTCGCGGTGCTCTCCTTGACGAACTTGCCGCTGCGAACGCTGCGGTTGACGTCGTGCTCGTTGCCTGCCACCGGGAGAACCTCCTCGTGCCTCGTCAATCTGTTCCCTCTCATCTGCCCGCCGAGGCGCCGACCGAAACACCAGTCACGCGGATGAGGCCGAGTCAGATCAGGGTGGCCGGCGAGCACAACGGTTCTCCATTGCCCGGGTCGACGCAGAGATAGCGGTGCCCGGCGTGCGTCCAGCCCCAGATGTCGTCGAGTTCAATCGGTTCGTCGCAGTGCAGGCATCGGGGAGAGTCCGGCTCCTCAGCGTCGGCACTCGAGGCGGCTCCGGCGGCTTCCGCGATCGGCAGATTGTTCACCACGGGCCTTTCTGGAGGAGCAGGCGCGCACGAGCGTGGGGCTGATGGGCATTCACTGTCGCCGACGACTTCTCACCGGGCAACGCTTTCGGCGATTTCAGGCGGCGGAGCGGCACAGCCGATCCGCACGGGCGAGTGGTACGCCCGATTGTCGCCCCCCGATCGTCCTGATGCGGGCCCGACCTGCCCAAACAGCGGATGCCGGTCCCGGCGCACGGCTCAGCCCGGGTAGTCGCTCAGCTCGGTGAAGACGCCGATCACCGAGGCCGCCGGCACGTCGAAGCCCAGCGTCAGGAACCGGCCCGGGGAAACCTCGACGCTCGACGGGTTGGCCTGGTCGGGGTGGCCCGAGTCGAAGAGCTGCACATCGGGGTACCCGTCCCAGGCCTTCTCCGGGTAGCGCACCAGCCGGCCGACGGTGTCCCGGTGCTCGGCGAAGCGGTGCGACAGGTCGCCGTACGTCACCAGGACCTCGCCGCTGCTGACCGCGAGCGCGTGGTGCGAGGACGCCGGCATGTCGGTGGGCTCCGCGGTGCTCCAGGTGTGACCGCCGTCGGTGGAGCGGGACAGGTACGCGCGGTCCGCGGTCGTCCGGATCAGCGCCACCACCTGACCGTCGAGAACAGTGAGGGTCGGTTCCTGGAAGTGCACGCCGTCGGCCGCGCCGATCAGCACCGCGCTGTCGTCCGGCCAGGTGCGCCCGCCGTCGGTGCTGCGCAGGACCCACGCATGATGGGAGGCCTCCGGCGTCGGGCGACCGTACACCGGCAGCAGCACGACGCCGCCGGACAGCTCGGCCGCCGCGCCGTGCGAGACGGCCCAGTTCATCGACGGCCCGACCTGCGCCGGGTCGCTCCAGGTGCGCCCGCCGTCGGTGCTGCGGCGCACGTGCGTGCCGAGCGCCGTGTGCCGCGGTTGGGTGCTCCAGTCCAGGATGAAGTAGCTGAGCAGCACCGTGCCGTCGGCGAGCACCGCCAGTTTCGGGTCGCGGTCGTCGAACGGCCCGTCGACGGCGGTGCGCGGCCGGTCCCACGTACGCCCGCCGTCGGTGCTCTCCACGACGCGGATGTGGCCGTCCGGAGTGACGTGGCCGACGCCTTCCCGGTAGGTCGCCAGAAGCCGACCTTCCTCGCCCAGCCGGACGACGTCGGGAAAGTGCGCCAGCAGGCCGGGCTCGGCCCGGGCCACGGTGACCTGAGTGGGCACGACTGCCCCTTCGCTGAGAGTGAATGCCGCCGGGAACCCCTGGGAGGGTACCCGGTCGGCCGGCTCAACTCTCGAGTTGCTGGCGCAGCTTGGCGAGGCTCCGGCTGATCAGCCGGGACACGTGCATCTGCGAAATGCCCAGCTGGGTGGCGATCTGCAGCTGGGTGAGGTTGCCGTCGAAGCGCAGGCTGAGAATCTGGCGCTCGCGCTCGTCCAGCACGGCCATGGCCGGGCCTAGCGAAACCCGGAACTCGGTCAGCGCGTAGCCGCGGTCGTCGTCGCCCAGGGTGTCGCCGAGCTCGGTGCCGCTCTCGTCGCCGATCGGGGTGGAGAGGCTGGTCGCGCTGTATGCCCGGGCGCCTTCCAACCCCTCGACCACCTCTTCCTCACTGATGCCGAGGTGGCGGGCGATGTCGGCGATCGTGGGCGAGCGGCCGAGCTGGTGCGACAGCGCGTTGTTGGCGCCGCCGATGGCGAGCCGGAGTTCCTGGAGCCGGCGCGGCACGCGGATCGACCAGGTGCGGTCGCGGAAGTGCCGCTTGATCTCACCGAGCACGGTCGGGACGGCGAAGCCGGGGAAGTCGACGCCGTGGCCCGTCTCGAACCGGTCGACCGCCTTGATCAGGCCGACCGTGGCCACCTGGACGAGGTCGTCGACCGGCTCGCCGCGGCCGGCGTAGCGCCGGGCGAGGTGATGCGCCAGCGGCAGCCACGCCTCGATGGCCCGCTCGCGCAGAGCCGCCCGGCCCGGGTCGTGGGGTTCCGAGGTGGCCAGCGCGACGATCAGGTCGGCGGCGACGTTCGTTGCTGCGGGAGCGGACTGCGATCGGTTCTGCGTGTGCACGGACATGGACACGGCCCCTCTTCGTCACCTGGTCGGCGGGTTGACCGCCGGAACCACCGTACTCCAGAAGTTCCTTGTTGCGTCGGTTGCTGCGTCGTTTTTTCGTCACACCCATCCTTGACAGGACAGAAATGTGAACGTAAACATTGGTGAACTTCGATAATGTGGAGCGACTATGAAGCGTCGTACCCTTCTGTCCGCCGCCGGTGCGGCCCTCGGTGCCGCCGGCGCCGGTGCACTGATCCGGCCCGGTGCGGCCCACGCCGCCACCTACGCCGGCTACGCCATGGCGTATTTCACCGAGTCCCCGACGATGGCTGCGGCCAACTACGGCCTGCACCTGGCGGTCAGCTCGGACGGACTCAACTGGACGCCGCTGAACCAGAACAACCCGGTGGCGACGCCGACGGCCGGCAGCATGGGCCTCCGCGACCCGTTCATCCTGCGCAAGCAGGACGGCACGTTCGTCGTGCTGGCCACCGACCTGAACGGCACCGACTGGGCCTACCAGAGCCAGTACCTGCACGTCTGGGACTCCGCCGACCTGAAGACCTTCACCGGGTACCGGCTGCTGAAGGTGCACTCGCTGGCGACCCACGCGTGGGCACCAGAGGCGGTCTGGGACCCCGCCCGCGGTCAGTACGCCGTGGTCTACTCCGCGGTGGTCGGCGGGCACAACGTCCTGCAGGTCAGCTACACCACCGACTTCCGGACCGCGACCACCGGGCAGACCTTCTTCGACCCCGGCTACGACGCGATCGACGGCAACTTCGTCACGGTCGCCGGCGTCAACTACATGTACTTCAAGAACAACACCAACAGCACGCTGCTGGGCACCCGGTCGAGCACCTTCAACCCGGGCAGCTTCAGCATCTACACCAGCGCGATCGGTCCCGGCCGCGGAGTCGAGGCGCCGCAGATCGTCAAGTCGAACACCTCCGACACCTGGTACATGTGGGGTGACACCTGGTCACCGAACGGCCGCTTCTTCTGCTGGCAGACTACGAACCTCGCGGGGGGCGCGTGGACCCTGCTCAACGACCGGGCCTACACCCAGCCGCTGAACTCCAAGCACCTCGGCATCACCCCGATCACCGCGGCGGAGCAGTCGGCGCTGACCAGCACCTGGGTCACCCCCGCGTGGAACCGGATCAAGAGCTACAACTTCCCGGACCGGTACGTGCG
>DASWMR010000705.1:0-5487 GCA_036399635.1 Actinoplanes sp.
TCAAATCCACCTCTCGGTCTTTGTACTCGAGACGCGGTCGAAGCGGCGGATGGTTACCCGGGAAGGGGGAAACTTTTGTGTTTCGATCAATGTCAATACGTTACTGGGTGAAACCACCCAACCAACGCTCAATCAGGTAGAAAGCAATGGAAGAAGGCGTCGGCAGACTCATCCGGACGCCGGTTTCCGGATGCACGTAAACGCCCGCGATCATCTTGGCGACGGCCTCCCGACTGAACCAGTGCGCCTCGTCGATCTCTGCCGGATCGAGCCGCAGCGGCTGATCCTTGTCGGCGACAGCGTGGAAGCCCAGCATCAAGGAGCCGGGATAGGGCCAGGACTGGCTGCCCGCGTACCGCAGGGAGCCGGGCCGGACGCCAACCTCCTCGCCGACCTCGCGCACCACCGCGGCCTCCGCCGACTCGCCAGGCTCGACGTAGCCGGCCAGGCAGGAGAAGCGCCGGACCCCGGCGGCCCCGGGGGGCCAGGCGGCGTTGTGGCCGAGCAGGCAGCACCCCTCGGGGCCGGCGACGCCGTCATGCACCAGCACGATCATCGCCGGATCGGTACGCGGCCACATCAACTTGCCGTCCGCGTCGCGGCGGGCCCAACCCGCCTCCACGACCGTGGTGAGCTGGCCGTTGCGGGGTGAGTACCGGTGGCTGGCGTGCCAGTTCGCCAGCGCCGCGGCCTCGGTGAAGATGCCGGTGTCCCGGTCGCCGAGCAGGTGCCCGATCTCGCGCAGGGTGACTGCCCGGGTGTCCGACACCTCGGGCAACGCAGCGTCCATCGCCCAGAGCGCGGTGCCCTCGGTGTCGATGCCGAGGAACCAGCGCTCCGCCTCGGGCGCCTCGGCGGACGGCCGCAGGACCAGGGCCGAGCCGCCGTCCGGGTGGTCGGTGACGAGCGCCCGACCGCCGGCGGCGAGGTCCACGATGATCACCAGCCCGTCGCTCCAGGCCGTAGCGAGCCACGCGTCGTCGGTCCGGCGGAACGCCGCCCGGTCGACCGCGTTACGCGCCAGCGGCGGTGATCCCGGCTGCTCGCGGAGGTCGGGCTGCTCGTCGGCGAAGGAGCTCACCCTCGTTCCACCGTGGTGAGCGCGGCCAGCGGGGCGGCCACCCGCTCGGCGTCGCCCAGCACGACGGTGATCGCCCGGGACGGCGCGAGGAACCGGGCGGCCACCTCGGCCACCTGGTCGCGGGTCGCCTTGGTCAGCGCAACCGAATACTCGCTCAGGTAATCCAGGCGCAGACCGAAGCTGGCATACATGCTGGCCAGCCCGGCCAGCCCGGCCTGGGTCGACATGCCGAGCCGCAGAGTGCCCAGGGCGTACCGCCGGGCCTGCTCGAGCTCGTCGGCGCCGGGCGGCAGGCTGGCGATCCGGCCCAGCTCGTAGAGCGTCTCCAGCAGCGACGGGCCGGTCACCTCGGTGGCCACCTCCGCGGCGACCAGAAGCGCGGAGCCGGCCAGGAAGTGCTCGATCGAGGTGTGCGGACCGTACGTGTAACCCTTGTCCTCGCGCATGTTCTCCACCCAGCGCGACGAGAAGTAGCCACCGAAGACCAGGTTGGCCAGCTGGAGCGCGGCGTAGTCGGGATCGGTGCGGCCGAGCGCGGGCAGCGCCATCCGCAGCGAGGACTGCACCGCACCCGGCCGGTCGACCAGCACCAGCGGGCCGGAGACGAGCTCGGGGGTGGCCGGCATGTCGCCGTCCTTGCCGGGGCCAGTCCAGCTGCCGAGCGCCTTCTCCGCGGCGTCGATCGCCTTCTCCGGGTTCAGATCACCGACCAGCACCAGCACCGAACCCTCGGGCCGGACCCGGTCGGCGTGCAGGGCGCGCAGCTGCGCCGGGCGCACGCTGCGGACCTGCTCCGGCTCGGGGGTCTGCACCGCGTACGGGTGGCGGCCGTACATCCGCTTGAGCAGGGCCGTGCGGGCCAGGTGGGCGGGCTGGCTGAGGGCGACCTGGATGTGGTCGACGAGGCGCTCCCGCTCGGTGGCCACCTCGTCGTTCGGGTACGCCGGGTCGGTCAGCACCGCCGCCAGCAACTCCAGCATTCGGTCCAGCCCGGACGCGAGCGCGTTGCCGGTGATCAGCAGCCGGTCCGGGTCGAGACCGGCGGACAGCCCGCCGCCGACCTTCTGCAGCTCGGCCGCGATGTCGACGCTGGACATCGTGCCGGTGCCGGTGAACAGCGCCTGGGACAGCAGGGTGGCCCGGGGCAGCGGCGCCCGGCCGAACGGCACCCGCAGCCGCATCTCGACAAGCGGCACCGCGGGCCGCCGGATGGCGATCACGGTCAGGCCGCCCGCCAGCGTGCGCTCGACCTGCTTGGGCAGCTTGAGCTTGGCGTCCGGGATGAGGTCAGGAAGTCTGGTCATGCTGAATCTCCTTGGGCATGCCCTCCTGGCCCTACGCCTGCTTCGCCCGCTTCGGTGCAGTCGGTCATGCCATGGCTCCGGGGAGGACCTCGACGGTGGCGCGCCGTTCAGGGCGCAGGGTGGCCGCGGCGGCGACGATCTGTTCCTCGGTGACCTCGCCGACCAGCCGGGGTAGGTCGTTGAGCATCTCCGGCCGGCCGCGCTGCAGCTCGAGCACCGCCATTGGCAGAGCCCGGCCGAGCACCGCGTCGGTGTCGCGCAGCAGGTGGGTCGCTATCCGGGCCTGGGTCCGCTCCAGCTCGCCGGCGGTCAGGCCGTCGGCGACCAGGCGGTCCAGCTCCTCGTCGACGGTGCGCAGCACCTTGTCGGCGTCGCCGCCGGGCGGCATGTGCGCCTGCAGGAGCAGTGCCGTGGGGTTGCGGACCTGGAACTCGTCGCCCATGAAGCCGATGTAGCCGCCGATGCTGGTCACCGACCGGTCGCGCTGGACGAGCCGGTCGACCAAACGCGACGCATCACCGTCGGTGAGCACCTCGGCGAGCACCACGAACGGCAGGTATTGCGCGAAGTCGCCGATCGGGTCCGGCACCCGCCAGGCGCTGGCCACGCCGGGCAGTGGGGCGAGCCGGTCGGTGTAGACGTCGCGGCGCTCGGCGGTGAGGTCGGGCTCGTCGAAGTCCGGCAGCGACGGCGCGGGCCGGGCGGGTACGTCACCGAAGTGCCGGCGGATCATCTCGGTCGCCTGGGCCACGTCGAAGTCGCCGGCCACCGCCAGGGTCGCGTTTCCGCAGGCGTAGTAGCGGTCGAAGAACGCCTTCGCGTCGTCGACTGTCGCACTGTCCAGGTCGCCGAACGACCCGTACCCGTCGTGCTCGTTCGGGAAGGTGGCGAACAGCACCGGCGGCAGCTTGAGCCAGGGAAACCCGCCGTACGGCCGGTTCAGCACGTTGACCCGGATCTCTTCCTTCACCACGTCGATCTGGTTCTGCAGGTTTTCCTCGGTCAGCCGCGGTCCGCGCATGCGGTCGGCCTCGAGGAAGAGGGCCCGCTCCAGGGCGCCGGACGGCAGCACCTCGAAGTAGTCGGTGTAGTCGAGATGGGTGGAGCCGTTGAAGGTGCCGCCGGCGCCCTGCACGTGCCGGAAGTGCGCAAGCTTCTCCAGGTTTTCCGAACCCTGGAACATCAGGTGCTCGAAGAGATGGGCGAAGCCCGTCCGCCCCTCGGGTTCGGAGCGGATGCCGACGTCATAGACGACGGCGACGCCGACGACCGGGGCGCTGCGATCGGGCGTGAGCACCACGCGGAGACCGTTGTCCAGGGTGAATCTCTCGACCGGATATTTCGTCGCGGGGATCTTGATTTTGCGCGCCACGGATTGACATTAGCGCCTCACGTGGTCACCGTCTCGACGGCAGGTCACCGTGCGGCCACCCAGAGATGCCGACCTGCGGGTTGAGCTTGGCCAATTGCCGGACGGCAACGTCGGAGGCGGCGGGGAAACGCAACCGACCCCGAGCCACGTACGGGGTACCGGTGGCGCGCGCCACCACGTCCGGGAGCAGGCCGCTCAGAATCAGCAGCAGGCCGGCCACGCCGAACGCCGCGAAGAGCCAGCCGGGCGGGTTCAGCGAGCCGAAGCGCCCCCAGAGCAGCAGCACGTCGGCGAGCACGAACAGCGCCACGATCGTGGGCGCCACCCCGTACCCGAAGATCTTCCGCATGGTGGTCACCCGAGCGACCCCGGCCGCGGCGCTCGCGCCGAGCGGCACCTCGATCGCGGCCGTCGACCACGGCAGCCGCGGCAGCGGGACGGCGACCGTCCGGCGCGCGCCGTCCCCGACGAGCGGCTCTTTCGGCCAACGCAGGCCGGCCACGTCGTGCAGGCCGATATCAATGGCGGTCGTCCCGGGAGTACCCACGGCGCGCAGGGTACCCGTTCGAGGTCGTCCCGACATGCGGATCAGGCTTGACGCGCCTCTCCCATCTGTTCCAGTATTCCCATCCAACAGGTAGAGAAAGCGAAGTATTGCCGACAGTGGTGTCGGCCGGAGGAGGAAAACGGATCGTGTACGTCTCGGCGCGCACCGATTACGCCGTCCGGGCCATGCTCGCCGTCACCGCGGGCCATCCTCGGCTGGTCAAGGCCGCCGAATTGGCCGCCGCTCAGGACATCCCGCTCAGCTTCCTCCAGGGCATCCTGCTCGACCTGCGCCGGGCCGAGCTCCTGCACAGCCACCGGGGCGTCGACGGCGGCTATTCACTGGCCCGCGACGCCACCGACATCACCGTCGGCGACGTGGTCCGGGCCGTCGGGGGCGCGCTGACCACAGTCCGCGGGCTGCCCACCGCCACCACGACCTACCACGGCGCGGCCACCGGCCTGCGCGACGTGTGGGTCGCGGTCGAGGAGGCCATCGAGGGCGTCGTCGACCACCGCACCCTCGCCGAGCTTTCCGCGGCTTCCCAGTCGCTCTCCACCACCGATTCGCTCTCCACCACCGGTTCGCGTTCGAGAACCGATTCGCTTTCGACAACCGATTCGCTGAAGAAATAGGAGTGAGCATGAGCTCCCGCACCGTCCGTGCGCTTGCCCTGGCTGCCACCGCTTTGCTGTCCGCTACCGCTCTGGCCGCCTGTGGTGGTGATGACGAGGAAACCGCCGCGTCGCCCTCCGCCGAAGCCCCGACGATCCGGCTCGGCTACTTCCCGAACATCACCCACGCGCCCGCACTGGTCGGGGTGAACAAGGGCTTCTTCGCCGAGGCGCTGGGCAGCACCAAGCTTGAGGCGAAGACGTTCAACGCGGGCCCGGCCGCCACCGAGGCGCTGTTCTCCGACGCGATCGACGCCACCTACATCGGCCCGAACCCGGCGATCAACGGCTGGGCGAAGTCGAACGGCAGCGGCCTGAAGATCATCGCGGGCAGCACGTCCGGCGGCGCCGGCCTGGTGGTCAAGGAGGGCATCAACACCGCGGCCGACCTCAAGGGCAAGAAGATCGCCACCCCGCAGCTCGGCAACACCCAGGACGTGGCGCTGCGTGCCTGGCTCAAGGAGAACGGCCTGAACGCCGACCAGCAGGGCGGCGGCGACGTCTCGGTG
>DASWMR010000706.1:0-6181 GCA_036399635.1 Actinoplanes sp.
AGATCGTAATGCCGTAGAGGGCGTGCTCCACCGATACCACGAGCAGTGATCGGGTGCGCTGGTATCGCCGGGCGAACAACCAGCCGCCGGCCACCGTGGCTGCTACCGCGATCGCGTTGCCGAAGAGCAGGTGGGCGAAGCCGAAGGCCGCGGCGCCGGCAGCCGCGGCGCGCCGGCCGGTACCGAAGACCGGCGCGTAGCGGTGCAGGAGGAACGCCCGGAACAGCAACTCCTGCGGATACACCGAGATGAGGGGGTAGAGCACCACGATCGCCAGCCACAGCCACGGCTCCCGCCGCGGCAGCTCGAAGAGGTGCTCGCGGTCGAGGACCGCCACCCCGGCCAGGGTCACCAGCGACACCACCGCCCACTGGGCCAGCATGCCCGGTAATGCCTCCCGCAGTGGTCCGGCCCGGAACAGGCTCGACCGGTCGAAGCCGACGGTGCGCCGCAAGTAGATGGTGACCGCCAGGGCCGCCGCCAGCAGCACGGGGATCGGGCCACCGGGCACCGGGAAGGCGATACACAGGCCGGTCGGGACGTAGAACACCAGCAGATACTCGGCGAGCCTCACCCGTACGGATGCTAGGTGCCCCCGATGTCGCCAAGGGTGACCGGCGGTGTCCGTACAAGAAAGTTGCCGGGGACATGTCGAGAGTGCGGGTCCGGCTCCGTCCCCCAATGCACGCGGCCACAATGGCCGTACTGACCTAGGAGATCACGATGGCGAAGTACCTGCTGCTCAAGCACTACCGGGGTGGGCCAGCACCGATCAACGACGTACCGATGGACCAGTGGGCGCCGGAGGAGATCACCGCGCACATCCAGTTCATGCAGGACTTCGCGGACCGGCTCACCGGGACCGGCGAGTACGTCGACGGGCAGGCGCTCTCCCCGGAGGGCACGTTCGTCCGCTACGACGGCGAGGGGCGGCCGCCGGTCACCGATGGGCCGTTCGCGGAGACCAAGGATCTGATCGCCGGCTGGATGGTGATCGACGTCGAGACGTACGAGAGGGCGCTCGAGCTCGCCGGCGAGTTGTCCTCCGCCCCGGGCGCGGGTGGGAAGCCGCTCCACGAATGGCTCGAGGTGCGGCCGTTCCTGACCGAGCCGCCGGCCATCTCGGACTGACGCGCGATGGACGAGACCCTGTTCCGGACCGCTACCCCCACCGTGATCGGGGTCCTCGTCCGTCGCGGAGCCGGCTTCGCCGCGGCCGAGGACGCCGTGCAGGATGCGCTGGTCGAGGCGGTACGTGCGTGGCCGGCCGATCCGCCGCGGGACCCCAAGGGCTGGCTGGTCACCGTGGCCTGGCGGAAGTTCCTGGACGCCACCCGGGCCGATGCGTCCCGACGGAACCGTGAGGTGCTCGTCGAGAGTGAGCCTGAGCCGGGTCAGGGCGAGATGGTGGACGACACGCTTCGGCTGTACTTCCTGTGCGCGCATCCGTCTCTGACGCCGGCCTCGGCCGTGGCGCTCACGCTGCGCGCGGTCGGCGGTCTGACCACCCGGCAGATCGCGCAGGCCTACCTCGTACCGGAAGCGACAATGGCCCAGCGGATCAGCCGGGCCAAGCGGACCGTGTCGGGCGTGCGGTTCACCCAGACCGGTGACGTCGGCACCGTCCTGCGGGTGCTCTACCTGGTCTTCAACGAGGGCTACTCGGGCGACGTCGACCTCGCCGCCGAGGCGATCCGGCTCACTCGCCAGCTGCGGGCCCGGACCGATGACGAGGAGGTCGCGGGCCTGCTCGCGCTGATGCTGCTGCACCACGCCCGGCGCTCGGCGCGGACCGACCCCGACGGGCGGCTCGTGCCGCTCGCCGAGCAGGACCGCAGCCGATGGGACACCCGGCTGATCACCGAGGGCGTCGAGGTGCTGCAGGCTGCCCTCGCCCGCGACCGCCTGGGCGAGTTCCAGGCCCAGGCCGCCATCGCGGCGCTGCACGCCGATGCCAGCAGCGCCGACGAGACCGACTGGGTGCAGATCGTCGAGTGGTACGACGAACTGGTGCGCCTCACCGGCAGCCCGGTGGCCCGCCTCAACCGGGCGGTGGCGGTGGGGGAGGCGGACGGCCCGCGAGCCGGGCTGGCCGCACTGGCCGAGCTCGACCCCGCCCTGCCCCGGCACACTGCCGTCGCGGCGTACCTGCACGAACGCGACGGTGACCCGCGCACCGCGGCTCGGCTCTACGCCGACGCCGCCCGCTCGGCGCCCAACCTGTCCGAACGCGACCACCTCACACGCCAGGCCGCGCGGCTCAACACCGGGCTGCGCGGCGGGCGCGCCGGGTAGCCGCCAGATAGGCCCTAGCCGGCGGTCAGGCGTTCGGCGGCGTCGACGGCGTTGCGGAACAGCATCGCCACCGTGGTCGGCCCGACTCCGCCGACCCGCGGCGTGATGGCGCCCGCGACCTCGGCACAGCTCTCGTCGACGTCGGGCAGCAGGCGCCGACCGGCGTAGCGGACGCCGGCGCCGATCACGACGGCACCCGGCTTCACGTGCTCGGGCTGGACGATGCCGGGTACGCCGGCGGCGGCGACGAGAATGTCGGCGCGGCGGGTGTAGCGGTCCCAGTCGGCGACGCCGGTGTGCACCACGGTGACCGCGGCGTTGGCGGTGGGCCGCTTCTGCGACAACAGCATGGCCAACGGGCGGCCGAGGGTGACGCCGCGGCCGAGAATGACGACCTCCCGGCCGGCGACCGGGATGTCGTAGTGCGCGAGCAGCGCCTCGATGCCGGCCGGGGTGCAGGGCAACGGCCCCGGCAGGCTGAGGGCGAGCCGGCCCATGTTCAGCGGGTGCATGCCGTCGACGTCCTTGTCCGGGTCTACCTGCTGCAGCGCCAGGTCATAGTTCAGGTGCGCGGGGGTCGGATTCTGGATCAGCAGGCCGTGCACGCCCGGGTCGGCGTTGAATTCGGCGATCACCCGGTGCAGATCCTGCTGGGTGGCATCGGCCGGGAGGCGTACGTGTGGGGAGCCGAACCCCAGCTCGGTGGCCTGTCGCTGCTTGATCCGGACGTAGCCCGCGCTCGCGTCGTCGTCGCCGACCAGCACGGTGGCCACGCTTGGGTTCACCCCCGCGTCGCGCAACCGGGCGACACGGGTGGCGACGTCGGCGAGTACGGCCTCGGCGATGGGTGCGCCGGGAAGAAGTTGCGCGACCTGCGGGGAATGATCGGTGATGGACATGCCGGCTCCTCGGCGCGGTGCCCAGGCGGTCGGCTACCGCGACGAGCTCCCTGATGGTTCGACCCATCCCCGTGCCGCCAGTCGCTGTCGCCACCATGATGCCCCATCGACCGCTCACCGGGTCAGAATTTCGTACGCAGCTGCGTTCTTGTTCCTGGGTGTGGTCGGGGGAAAAGATCGGCGGTGGACAGACGCCCCAGCCGACGAAGGCGAGGCTCATGAGCGCCGCAACCACGTGGTCCGTGCCCCCAGATCCCACCGGCGCGGCTACGCCGATCGAGTTCGCGCTGCGTCTTCGTGCGCTGATGGGTGCACGCCGGCGGTCACTGGACAGCGTGGCTCGGCGCAGCCGGGACGCCGGCACGCCCATCTCGCGCGCCACAGTCCACAATCTGATCACCGCCGCGAGTAATCCGCGGCGCGAGTCGCTGGTGGGCTTCCTGCGCGGTTGCGGGGTGCCCCCTCGGGAACAGATCCGCTGGCTGATCACCTTCAGCGAGGTGTATCCGGAGCGCCGTCGCGTCCTGCCGCACGAGGCGCCGGACGGCCGCCGGCACTGATCAGCAGGCCGCGCAGCAATGCTCAGGACGGCGGGTAGCCCGTCCGGTGGTGCTTCTTCACGAACGTGTAGCCGGGGGCCAGCGGGTCGGCCGGGACCTGCTCGCTCTCGACCGCACGCTCATGCAGCGCAAGCTGCCTCTCGGACGGCTGGGCGCCGGGCGGCAGCTTGCGGACGAAGCCGTTCACCCAGTGGTCCTGGCGGTCGGCCTCGCCCGGCGGCGGGGCCGGCTCGACCAGCGGTGCGTAGAACAACATCTCCGCGGCCTTCTGCCCGGCCACGGCGGGATAGGCGGGATATCCGGCAGCGTCGACACTGCCGGGTACGCGCGTCAGGTAGCCCTCGCGGATCAGCTGGTCGACGGCGTTGCGGAGCAGGAACGCCCCGCGCGCGCCTCGGCCGAGCCCGCAGTGCGCGGCCAGCACCGACTCGGCAAGTACGGCACTCCCGTCGTCGAAGACCCGCCCCTGACGGCGTACGGCATGAAGCACTTGACCTCGGTTGGACGTGTCCGGGGTGAATTCGCGGGTGACGACCCTCGGGTCGTACTCGTGGAAGTAATCGACGCCGTCGACCCGCAACGGCTCCTCCAGCGCGACGGTGCGCGCAACGATCTCGTCCTTGGCGGCCTGCCAGGTGACCGTGACGAGGACCCCGGGTTGCAGGTCGGCCGGCCAGGTGACACCGGTGAACTGCCACTCGACGTCCTGGCCGAGCGTGGTCTCGAAGACCTGCCGGGTGGCGGTGATGCCGTGCGAGCGGTGCTCGAGTGCGAGCGGAACGGTGTCCCGGTCGCGCAGAAATTCGACGCACTCCTCCGGGGCCGCGCAGGCGGTGCCGTCGAGATCGGCCCGCCACAGGGCGAACCGGCGGGTCGCCGTCCTCATGCCGCTCAGCGTACGCGCGCGATGCACTATCCCCGGTGGGCGTTAGCCCTGGTCATCGGGTGGTCCGTGCGGCAAGCGGACAACCGTCTCGCCTACTGCGGCTAGACCGCCGACGGTTGCGGCTAGCCGTCGTCGCCCGCAGGTTCTTCCGCGACGAGGCTCCACCTCGAAGCCGGCGGCGTCCTCCAGGTACGCAGCGTACGTGTCCGGGCCGCCGGCGTGGGGGTGCCGGTCGGGGAACATCAGTGACCAGCCGCGCTCGGCGGCATCGGCGACCACCGCGTTCAGGTCGGCGCGGGTGCCGGCCCACAGGGCGAGGTGGTTCATGCCGCTGCGCAGTCGATCTGGACGACCGCGTACGTGTGCCGGACCGGATTCGAGCACGATATAGGCGTCGCCGTTTGCCCAGCTGGTGCCAGTCGGCCAGGTGTCGGTCGTGGGGTAACCCAACCGCCGCAGCAACCAGGGCCACGGCCCGTCGGTGGACGTCGCGTCGTCCATCCACAGCTCCAGGTGGTGCAGGCGTCCCCGTCGGCTCATCCCGCCATTCTCGGCTGGCGGGGAGAATGGTGGGCATTCGGCATCCGGAGAACTTGCGGTCGGCGCGGGTCATGCAAAACTGCGCATTCCGTACGCCTTCCGCGCCGTCATCCCCGCCTGCGGCCAACCCGTCGACATCCACGCCGTCACCCGCGAGCAATATCAGCCCGGATCCGACTGAGTCGTCCGGGGAGTGCTGTCGAAACCGGCGGCGGCCATTCGACGTACAGGTGCAAGAGGTCTTTGATCTGTGATGAGGAGGCAATCGTGGCTCAGTACGCGGTTCTGATCTATGCGGCGGCGCGTGGCGCGGAGGTCGACGCGGGAGAGGCCGGGGCACACGACAACCACGCGCAGGAGTTGGCGGATTCCGGTGGCATGGTGGCTGCGTTTGCGCTGGAGCCGGGGGACACCGCCACGTCGATCCGCGGTGACGTGGTGACGGACGGGCCGTTCGTGGACGCCAAAGAGGTCATCGCGGGCTTCTACGTGATCGAGGCGCCGGACCTGGACGTGGCCTTGAAGACCGCCCAACGCAACCCTGCTGTCCGGTCGGGCGGTGGCGTCGAGGTGCGGCCGATCGCCGGCGGATTCGTGCGCGCGGCAGCGGTGGGATGACTGACGAAATGGCCGCCGATGCCGGGACGACGGGCCATCTTGCCGACGGTGCTGGGATGCCGGGCCTTCCGGTCGACGGCGGGGCTGGGATGGCGGAGTCGGGCCGGGGGGACGTCGAGTCCGCGGTCGTGGATGCGCATCGGTTTGGGTGGGGCTCGGTGCTGGCGGCGACGGTGCGCGTTGCCCGCGACCTCGATCTGGCCGAGGAGTGCGTGCAGGAGGCGTACGCAGCCGCCCTGACAGCCTGGCCTGGTGACGGGGTCCCGGCCAAGCCGGTCGCCTGGCTCACCACGACGGCCAAGCGGCGCGCGACGGATGCGATTCGGCGTGAGCGGGTGTTGAGCGCCAAGCTCCCGCTGCTGGTGGGGGACGTCGCCGCGGAC
>DASWMR010000707.1:0-2998 GCA_036399635.1 Actinoplanes sp.
ACGTCGGGGGAAGCGGTCACGCGTTTGACGCTAACAGAAGATTCGCGTTTCTTCTGCTCACATTCGCCTTAACCGGGGGTGCTTCCTGCGCAACAGTCAAATTCTTCCACGGGACAAAGAAGGGCAGGGCAACACTGATGACTGATCAGCTGACCGAAGTCAGGGGCGGTACCGCATCGGACCTCACCAGGGCGTGGGCCGGCGATCCCCGTTGGCTGGGCGTGAAACGCGACTACACCGCGCAGGACGTGGTGCGGCTGCGGGGAACCGTCCAGGAGCGGCACACCCTCGCCGAGCGCGGCGCGGCCCGGCTCTGGGACCTGCTGCAGAACGAGGACTACATCAACGCCCTCGGCGCGCTGACCGGCGGCCAGGCCACCCAGATGGTGCGGGCCGGGCTCAAGGCCATCTACCTGTCCGGCTGGCAGGTCGCCGCGGACGCCAACCTGTCCGGGCACACCTACCCCGACCAGAGCCTCGACCCGGCGAACTCGGTGCCGGCGGTGGTCCGGCGGATCAACAACGCGCTGCTGCGCGCCGACCAGATCGACACCGCCGCCGGCCGGCACGAGCGTGACTGGTTCGCCCCGATCGTGGCCGACGCGGAGGCCGGCTTCGGCGGGCCGCTGAACGCGTTCGAGCTGATGAAGAGCATGATCGTCGCGGGTGCGGCGGGCGTGCACTGGGAAGACCAGCTGGCCAGCGAGAAGAAGTGCGGTCACCTGGGCGGCAAGGTGCTGATCCCGACCTCGCAGCACATCCGGACGCTCAACGCGGCCCGGCTCGCGGCCGACGTGCTGGGCGTGCCCTCGCTGATCATCGCGCGGACCGATTCGCTCGCCGCGGATCTGCTCACCACCGACGTGGACGAGCGGGACCAGCCGTTCCTCACCGGCGACCGGACGGCGGAGGGTTTCTACCGGGTGCGCAGCGGCCCGGCGGCGGCCATCGCCCGCGGCATCGCCTACGCCGACTACGCCGACCTGCTGTGGGTCGAGACCGGCAAGCCGGACCTCGAGTTCGCCCGCACCTTCGCCGAGGCGGTGCACCGCCAGCACCCCGGCAAGATGCTGGCGTACAACTGCTCGCCGTCGTTCAACTGGAAGAAGAACCTGGACGACGCCGACATCGCGCGCTTCCAGAAGGAGCTCGGCGCGATGGGGTACAAGTTCCAGTTCGTCACGCTGGCCGGTTTCCACGCCCTCAACCACTCGATGTTCGAGCTGGCCAAGGGGTACGCGAACGACGGCATGACCTCGTACGTGAAGCTCCAGGAGGCGGAGTTCGCGGCCGAGGCCGACGGCTACACCGCGACCAAGCACCAGGCCGAGGTCGGCACCGGCTACTTCGACGCCGTCTCCACCGCCCTGAACCCGGACAGCTCGACCACCGCGCTGGCCGGCAGCACCGAGACCGAGCAGTTCTGATGCGGGCGAAGGGCGAGGCAGAGATGGGAACCGAAGAAATCACCTTTACGGCGCCGACCGACGGGCCGTACGCCGAGATCCTCACCGACGAGGCGGTGGCGTTCGTCGTCGCCCTGGACCGCGAGTTCGGCGCCCGCCGCGTGCAGGCGCTCGAGCGCCGCCGACGCCGCCGCGCGACCCGCACCACCGAGCTCGACTTCCTCGAGTGCACCGCCGCGATCCGCGCCGACGACTCGTGGCAGGTGGCGCCGGCGGCGCCGGGCCTGACCGACCGCCGGGTGGAGATCACCGGTCCGCCGGAGCGCAAGATGACTGTCAACGCGCTCAACTCCGGCGCCCGGGTGTGGATGGCCGACTTCGAGGACGCCACCTCGCCCACCTGGGAGAACGTGGTCCTTGGCCAGCTCAATCTGCGGGATGCGCTGGACGGCCGGCTGGACTTCACCGCCGACGACGGCCGGGCGTACCGGGTCGGCGGCACCCTTCCAACGATCATGGTGCGGCCGCGCGGCTGGCACCTGCCGGAATGTCACCTGCGGATCGGCGGCCGGGCAGTCTCCGCCTCGCTGTTCGACTTCGGGCTCTACCTGTTCCACTGTGCGCAGCGGCAACTGGACCGGGGTAGCGGGCCGTACTTCTACCTCCCGAAGCTGGAGTCGCACCTCGAGGCCCGGCTGTGGAACGACGTGTTCGTCTTCGCCCAGGACTACCTCGGCATCCCGCGCGGCACGATCCGGGCCACCGTGCTGATCGAGACGATCACCGCGGCGTTCGAGATGGACGAGATCCTGTACGAGCTGCGCGAGCACTCGGCCGGCTTGAACGCCGGTCGCTGGGACTACCTGTTCTCCATGATCAAGAATCGGCCGGACGTGGTGCTGCCCGAACGGTCCCAGGTCACGATGACCGCGCCGTTCATGCGGGCGTACACCGAACTACTGGTCCGCACCTGCCACCGGCGCGGCGCGCACGCCATCGGCGGCATGGCCGCGGTGGTGCCCAGCCGGGACCCGGTGGCGGCGAAGCGGGCCCTTAACCAGGTCCGCCAGGACAAGCGGCGGGAGGTCGGCGACGGCTTCGACGGCTCCTGGGTGGCGCACCCGGGCCTGGTCGATACCTGCCGCGAGGTGTTCGACCAGTGGCTCGGCGAAGAGCCGCACCAGATCGTGCGCAAGCGCGACGACGTCCGGGTCACCGCTGCCGACCTGCTCGACGTGAAAGCGATCGGGGTGCAGGTCAGCGAGGTCGCCCTGCGCACCAACGTCAGTGTGGCGCTGCGCTACGTGGCGTCCTGGCTGGGCGGTCGCGGCGCGGTGGCGCTCGGCGGGCTGATGGAGGACGCGGCCACCGCGGAGATCTGCCGGGCCCAGCTCTGGCAGTGGATCTCCTCGGGCACGCCCACCGACTACGGCGTGCCGGTCACGGCCGCCCTGGTCACCAGAATGCTCCGCGAGGAGGTCGACGTGCTCAGCGAGACCGGCGCCCTGGACGAGGACGCGGCCCGGTGTTACGGCCAGGCCCGGATGCTGCTGACCGTGCTGCTCACCGAGCGGACCTGCCCGGAGTTCCTG
>DASWMR010000708.1:0-2541 GCA_036399635.1 Actinoplanes sp.
GGCAGGGCTACCTGCGGGTGGCGGGCATCGAGGCCATCACCCCGACGGTACGGCGGATCCTCTTCGAACCCATGGACCGGGGAACGATGCCGTTCACGTTCGCGGCCGGGCAGTACGTGAAGGTCGAGCTGCCCGTCGCCGTCGAGCCGATCGAACGGTCGTACTCGATCTGCAGTGGTCCCGGCGAGAGGGGAAGTTTCGAGATCGCGGTGAAGCACGAGCCGGATGGCCTCGGTTCTGGCTTTCTGCACCAGGAGTTGGCGGTCGGGCAGGCGTTGCGGGTGAGCGGCCCGCACGGCGAGTTCACCTGCAATCCTGAGCACGACCTCACCGCCGGCGCACTGTTGCTGATCGCCGGGGGTGTCGGGATCACGCCGTTGATGAGCGTGCTGGTCGCGGCCGCCGACGCGGGACACACCGGACGGATCGTGTTGCTGGCCAGCTATCGGACCGAGGAAGAGGTCGCTTTCCGGCCGGAGATCGAGGCGCTGCGACAACGCCTGCCCGGGCTTACCGTGTCGACCTTCGTCACCGGGCGGGACGGCCGGATCGGCCTCGACGTCCTCCGCGCGTACTCCACCGATGCCGGCCGGGTCCACCTCTGCGGGCCGGCCGCGATGATGCAGGACGTGATCGGTCACCTGACGGAACTGCGGGTGCCGCGGGAGGCCATCCACACCGAGGCGTTCGTGTCGGGCCGGAGCATGGAGACCCGCCGGGAGAGGGCACACGCGATCGCTCTGACGGCTGCGGCGGCCGGAGTCACCGAGTTCAAAATCGCGATGGCCGGCGGCGACCTGGCCTTCGCCTGTCGCCCCGGGCAGTCGGTCCTCGACGCCGCCAACGCGGCGGACGTGCCAATGCCGCAGTCATGCGGTGAAGGCGCCTGCGGGACCTGCCGGGTACGGGTGCTGTCCGGCGCGTACGAGACTGACACCCGGGGAATGTTCTCCACCGACGAGTTGGCCGCGGGCTGGAGGTTGGCCTGCCAGACACTGCCGACCGAGGACCTGACGATCGCGCCGTAGGTGCTGCCGGTCCTCCGTTCCGTGACCTGTCTCCGGGCTGCGCGGCCCGGGCGGACCGGCTATAAAGGACGGATGGCCAAGCTTCCCCGCAGCACCCCGGCAGAGCAGGGCGTCGACGCGCGCGGCATCGACCGGTTCATCGCGGCGCTCGAGCCGATGCCCGAGATCGAGCTGCACGGGCTCATGGTGCTGCGCCACGGGCACGTGGTCGCCGAGCGCTGGTGGCAACCCTATGCGCCGGAGCGGCCGCACCAGCTCTACTCGATGAGCAAGGCGTTCACCGCGACCGCGCTCGGCTTCGCGGTGGCCGAGGGACTCGTCGACCTGGACGCGACCGCGTTGTCGTACTTCCCCGAGTGGGACGAGCGGGTCACCGATCCGCGGTCGCGGTCCACCAAGGTGCGCCACCTCGCGTCGATGGCCAGCGGGCACGCCGAGGAGACCTTCGAGCGGGCGATCGAGGTGGGCCACGGTGACATGGCACTGGGGCTGTTGCTGCTGCCGCCGGAGTTCGAGCCGGGCACCCATTTCGCCTACAACCAACCGTGTACGAACACTCTTGCGGCCGTGATCGAGCGGGTCAGCGGCGAATCGCTCACCGCCTTCCTGCGCTCGCGCCTGTTCGAGCCGCTGGGCATCGAGGCTTTCGGGTGGTGGCCCGATCCGATCGGCCGGGCGGCGGGCTTCACCGGCCTGCACGTGACGACCGAGGCGATCGCCAAGGTCGGCCAGCTCTACCTGGACGGCGGCCGCTGGCAGGGCAAACAGCTACTGCCGGCCGCCTGGGTCGAGCAGGCCGGCGCTGTGCAGGTGCCGACGGAATGGGAGGGCCCGGACTGGAGTCTCGGCTACGGCTTCCAGTTCTGGCGCAGTCGGCACGGCTACCGCGGCGACGGCGCGTACGGGCAGTACATGGTGATCCTGCCGGAGGCCGACGCGGTCGTCGCGATCACCGCGCAGAGCCCCGACATGCAAGGCGTGCTCGACCAGCTGTGGGAGCACCTCCTGCCGGCGCTGACCGCGGAGTCCGGCCCGTCCGGTCCGTGGCCGCCCGGGTCGCCGGGGGCCGGCCACCCCACGGCGGCCGAGTCACCAGAGCTGGCCCGCCCGGCCGGCGACGGCAGCACCGGCGACATCACCGAGGCGACGTACCAGCCCGGCCCGGACAACACGGTGGACACTCTGAAGAGCGTGCGGGTCACTCCCGGCGAGCTGCTGATCGACGACGGCATGGAGCTGTCCGCGCCGCTGGGCGGACCGGACGGGTGGACAATTTCAGGCCCGGTCGCCACCGCGCACGCGTGGTCCGGTGGCCGGCTGCTGGTCGACGTGATCCTCATCGAGGGCCCACACCGCCTGCATTTGACGCTCGACCCGGCGTCCGGCATGTTCGCGGCCCGCTGGCAGACCAAACCACTCGTGCCGCTCCCGCTCGCGCTGCAGCGCATGCCCCGGCCCTGACCGCTAGCACGTAATAGCGGGCAACGACGTCACCGATAGATACTGCCGGCGT
>DASWMR010000709.1:0-1619 GCA_036399635.1 Actinoplanes sp.
CGCCGCCGCGATGGCCCGGTGCCGGGCCCGCATGTTGATCGCGTCGACCTCACGCAGGAAGTTCAGCGACTGGCCGACTCCGAGCTCCTCGGCCCGGGCGGTGAACGCGCGGATGTCCTTCGGCAGGCAGCCGCCGCCGAAGCCGAGCCCGGCGGAGAGGAAACGCGGGCCGATCCGGGTGTCGTGACCGAGCGACTGGGCGAGCGTCACCACATCGGCGCCGGCCGTCTCGCAGATCTCGGCCATGGCGTTGATGAAGGAGATCTTGGTGGCCAGGAACGAGTTCGCGGCGACCTTGACCAGCTCGGCGGTGGCCAGGTCGGTGATGATGAAGGGGGATCCCTCGTCGATCATCGGCTGGTACACCTCGCGCAGCAGCGTCTCGGCCCCCTCGGAGATGACGCCGGAGACCAGGCGGTCCGGGTGCAGGGTGTCCTGCACGGCGGTGCCCTCACGGAGGAACTCCGGGTTCCAGGCGATCTCGGCCAGCTCGCCAACGGGGGACAGCTCCGCCAGGCTGCGGCCCACCGCTACGGCGGTGCCGACCGGCACCGTGGACTTGCCGACCACCAGGCAGGGCCGGTTCAGGTGCGGCGCCAGACCCTTGACCACCGCTTCGATGTGGCTCAGGTCGGCCGCGTACGAGCCGCGCTTCTGCGGTGTGCCGACGCAGATGAAGTGCAGGTCGCCGAACTCGCCGGCCTCCTTGAGGGAGGTCGTGAACCGCAGCGTCCCCTTCTCGACCGTGCGGGCGAGGAGCTCGCCGAGGCCGGGCTCGAAGAACGGCGGACGGCCTTCGGCCAGCGCGGCGATCTTGTTCGGGTCGACGTCCACACCGAGTACTTCGTGGCCGATGTCGGCCATACAGGCTGCGTGGACGGCACCGAGGTAGCCGGTGCCGATGACGGTGATGCGCATGCCGTTTTCTCCTTCAGTGGAACAGGGCCAGGTATAACGAGGGGCGAATCAGCCGGCGTAGCCGGCCATGTTGGAAGACTGGAAGCGCCACGCGTCGCGGCACATGTCGGCGAGGTCCCGCTCGGCCCGCCAGCCCCAGGCCGCGTTGACCTTGCTCGGATCGGCGATCAGCGCCCGCACGTCGCCGGGGCGGCGGTCGACGATCTGGTAGGGCAGTTCCCGCCCGACGGCCTCGCTGAGCGCGGCCACCAGCTCGAGCACCGAGGTGCCCACGCCGGTGCCGAGGTTGAGCACCCGCTTGCCCGGCTCGTCGTGCAGGCGCTCCAGCGCGACCCGGTGCCCCGCGGCCACGTCGAGCACGTGGATGTAGTCACGGATGCAGGTGCCGTCCGGGGTGTCGTAGTCGCCGCCGAACACGCTGAGCTGGTCGAGGCGACCCACGGCGACCTGCATCAGGTACGGAACGATGTTGTTCGGAATGCCCAGCGGGTCCTCACCCAGGAAGCCGCTCGGGTGTGCACCGGTCGGGTTGAAGTAACGCAATGCGATGGCATGCATCTCCGGATACCGGTCGCAGGCGTCGCTGAGGATCTGCTCGCAGATCCACTTGGACCGGGCGTACGGGTTGGTCGGGCCGGCCGGGTCGTCCTCGGTCAGCGGCAGCTTCTCGGTCTCGCCGTAGATCGAGCAGGACGACGAGA
>DASWMR010000710.1:0-6665 GCA_036399635.1 Actinoplanes sp.
ACGCGTGTTTCCTCGCCGTCCCGACTATACGCTGTCGGGCCGTAGCGATGTCAACGAACGTATCGTCTTCCGGCGATCCGTGATACGAGTGTTTACCGAGTATCCATCTAGGAGGAGTGGTGGCGCTGAACGAAGCCGAACCCCCGGGAAGCGATCTACCACCGCTCGACACCCTCGCCGCCAGACTGGAGTTCCTCTTCGACCGGGTGCGGCCTACTCCGAGTGAGCTCGGGGCCGGCGAGGAAACCGGCCGCCGGTACACCACCAAGGAGATCGCCAACAAGATCAATGAGGCGGCTCTGCGGGACGGCACCGCGGTGACGATCAGTGCCGCGTACGTCGGCGAGATGAGACGCGGCATCACCACCGATCCGCGTACCTCCCACGTCCAGGCCCTCGCCCGGGCGTTCGGTGTCGACCCGGGATTCTTCGTCGACGACCGGGTCACCCGGCGCGTCCGGGAACAGATCGACATGCTCAACGAACTGCGGCAGATGGGGGTTCAGCAGGTGGCGCTGCGCCGGGTCTTGCGCCAGCAGGGCCTGTCGGACGACAGCACCCGCCTCATCGAGCTGCTGGTCGACCGCTGCCGCAAGCTCGAGGGCCTGGCGGAAAGCTGATCGCTCCCGTTCGCCCCGGTCTATCCACGATGGCTGTTCGCTGACATCATGCCGACGGGAAGGGAGGAACATGGCAGACCGCACGATCCGCCGTCGATGCGAGAGGGTCCTCGCCGACCTCGACCTGCCGGACGCCATCGACGTCCGCCACCTGTGTGCCGTCCTCGCCGAGCGGCAGGGCCGGCCGATCCATCTTCTCGCGGAGCACCTGCCGGCCGGCAGCCCGTGCGGGCTCGCCGTGCGCACCGAGCGCTTCGACGCGATCTTCTACGAGGCCGACACGAGCCGGCTGCACCAGGAACACATCATCCGGCACGAACTCGGCCATCTGATCTGCGGCCACCTGACTGCCCCGGTCCTCGACGCCCAGGCGTCCCGGCTACTGCTACCCGACCTTGATCCGTCGCTCGTTCGCGCCGTCCTCGGCCGCACGAACTACAGCGAGGTCGAGGAGCAGGAGGCCGAGCTGATCGCCTCCCTGCTGCTCCGCCGCTCGGTGCTGGCCCGCGCCGGCCAACCGCCACCCGACGACGCCGGAGAGTCCCCCGTGCTCGGTCGCCTGCATCACACGCTGATCGATCCCGGTCGAAGGTGAACTTATGTCCAAGGTGATCTATCCGGTGGTTGCCCTGCTGGCTCTGATCGCGCTGGCGTACAAGGTCCCACCGCTGATCCGGGATCCGCGCAGCCCCGCCCGGCGGGCGCTGGTGGCGATGCTCGCCTGCCTGGCCTGGGCCCCCGCCATGAACACTCCCTTCGTCTACGTACGCTTCGACGACCTCACCGAGGTGCCCAACCTCGCCCGGCTGATCGCCCACTATGGAATCATCGGTTTCGCCGTCTCGGTCCAGTTGCTCCTGCTGCACTGGACAGTCGAGAGCCCACCCCGCCGGAGCACGTGGTTCCGGCTTCTCGCGGTGGCCGCCGCCGCGGCGGCGATGGCCGTCTTCTTCGTGCTCGCGCCCCTCGACGTCTCGTTGACCAGCGAGTTCACCGTCCGCTACGGCGACGCCCCGTACATGGCCCAGTACATGCTGGTGTACCTCGGCTACTTCGTGCTCGCCCTCGTCGACATCCTGCGCCTGTCCTGGCGCTTCGCGCGGCTCACCCGGCAACGGTTCCTGCGCGTCGGGCTGCGGCTCGTCAGCTACGGCGCCGTCTTCGGTCTCGCCTACTGCCTCGAGAAGGGCTTCTACATCGCGGCCCGTAACGCCGGCTACGAACCGATCCCGGCCGACGTACAGGAACAAGTGTCCCCGCTGCTCACCGGGCCAGGCTGCGTGCTCATGCTGATCGGGTTCACCATCCCGTCCTGGGGCCCGCGGGTCGCCACCGCCGGGACCTGGCTGCAACGGCTGCGCACCTACCACCGGCTCCACCCGCTCTGGGAGCTGGTCCGCCAGGCCACCCCGGAGATCGCGCTCGAACCCGGCCGGTCCCGCCGCGTCGCCCTCCGCGACATCGATTACCGGCTCGTCCGGCTGGTGGTGGAGATCCGGGACGGCTGGCTCGCGCTCCGGCCCTGGTTCGACGCCCACGTCGCCCGCGAGGCGGCCGGGACCGGCGGCGCGGACGACGAAGGCAATCACCGGGTGCACGCGGCGGTGCTCGTCGCGGCGGCTCGGGCCAAGGCCCGCGGCGAGCAACCGGCGGAACGCTGGACCGCCGGCCCGCAGGGCGGCACCGACATGGCGGAGGAGACCGAGCACCTGCTGCGTATCGCGCGGCAGCTGCGGACGATCGAGATCCCCCGGCCGGTGGCCGGGGCGGAACAACCGGTTCAGGCACGATGAGCGACGCTCTGCGGCACGTCCAAGCACTGGCCGCGCTCCTGCCGGAAGCACAGCGCAGCGCTCACGCGTACGCCCGCAGCATCGACCTGTTCTCCGGCGCCGACGACATCGAGGCCGCCCACTCCAGCGGGCGGGCCTACGTTGCGGCGACCCGGATGGCGCTGCTGCAGAGCGAGGTGAGCGAGGCCCTTCAGGAGATCCGCAACCGGTCGCTGGACCTCGACCCGGCCGCGCGGCGACCGGACGACGCGCTGAGCCTCGAACTGGCCGACATCCTCATCCGGACGTTGGAGCTGTCCGAATACCTAGGTGTCGATCTGGGAGCCGCCCTGGTCGCCAAGACGACCGACACGCTGAGCGGCTACCGGCACGGCGGCGTCCGCTTCTGAGCCAAGTTCGTCGGATGAACTCAGCTCAGGAGGACCGGCAGCGCTACCAGGCCACGGGCCCGGAACGACGGCCGCCACGTCAAATCCTTCGGGTGTACGGCCAGCCGCAGTCCTGCGAAGCGGCGCAGCACCGTACCCAGGGCGATCTCCAACTCCATCCGGGCCAGCGGAGCCGCCACGCAATAGTGGATGCCGTGGCCGAAGGTCAGATGGCTCCCGGAACGCCCCGGCTGCACCTCACCGGGCTCCGGGAACGCCTCCGGGTCACGGTTCGCCGCGCCCACCACGAGGAGGATGGTCTCCCCGCGCGGCACCACGACCCCGGCGACGTCGACGTCCTCGGTGGCGAAGCGACGCAGCAGTACGGGAGCGGGCGGCTCGTGGCGCAACAGTTCCTCGACGGTCGGCGCCAGATCCACCGCCGGATCGGCGCGCAGGTCCGGTTGGCTCAGCAGGGTCAGCAGGCCGGTGCCGATGGCGTGCACCGTGTTCTCATAGCCGGCGAGCAACAGCAGGAAGGCCAGCGAGGTGAGCTCGTCCTCGGTGAGCCGGTCACCATCCTCCCGCGCGGCGATCAGCGCGGAGAGCAGGTCACCGGCGGGTTCGGCCCGCTTGGCCGCGAGCAGTCCGTCCAGGTACGCGTGGATGGCGCCGATGGCCCGCGCGGCCGCCGCCCGGTCCCCGCGCGGCGGGACGAGCATCGTGTCGGTCCAGGTGCGGAACTCGTCGCGGTCCGCCCGGGGGACGCCGAGCAGGTCGGAGATGACCGCTACCGGCAGCGGACCGGCGTAGTCACGGACGAGGTCCGCCTCGCCGGCACCCAGTTTGTCCAGCAGGGCGTCGGCGGTCTCCTGGATGACCGGGCGCAGGCCCTCCACCCGGCGCGGGGTGAACGCTTGCGACACCAGCCTGCGGATCCGCGTGTGGTTCGGCGGATCCATGTTCAGCAGGTTGGCGTCGAGTGCCGGTGGCAGCGAGAATCCGCGCCAGCTTCCGTCGCCGTTCGCCTTGTCCACCGACAGCCGCGGGTCGGCGAGCAGGCCGCGCACGTCCGCGTATCGCGTGACCAGCCAGACCGGCGAACCGTCCGGCAGCTCCACCCGGCAGGCGGGCGCGTTTTCGCGAAGCTGCGCGTAGACCGCGTGCGGGTCGTTGAAGAAGGCCTCAGAGACCGGGAGTGAACCTGACATCGTCCCGCACACGCTCCTGGCCCTACATCGGATCACTGGCCCTACATCGGATCATGCGAAAGGCCGGGCATCCACGGGGGAAGACGCCCGGCCTTTCGCTCCAAATCGAACCACATCCGTCGCACTCCCGCTACCCGGGCAGCCGCCCGGCGGAGTTCGTCCAGGCGGTCCGGGGTCGCGGCGAGGGACTATGACCGCTCGGTTCGCCGAATTCCGGCTGAGGTCGAGACCTGGACATCTCCCGCCGGGACGCTGACATCGGTCCGGGTCTTCCGCCGCGCGCCCGCCGCGGGGAGGATGCCGGTAGGCGGCCGGCGAGGTTACCCGCCGCAAGTTGCAGCAAACAAGGCCCTGGCCCGCGCGGCGGAATCGGGGCAAGAGCGGCACTCGATCATTGATCCGGTCGAGGCGATGACTGCTGCCGAATTCCGGGTGCAACATTCCTGCACACGAATTCTGTTGACCCATGGCAATTCTTCTTTCTAATATTTCATTGGCGTTAATCAATGTCGCAATTTCGCCTACGGAGTTGACGGTTTCCCCACCGGAGGATCCTCGCCATGGAATACCGAAAATTGTCCGCCGCCGCCGGCGCGGCCGCTGCAGCCGCCGCGCTGACCCTGCCCGGCGCACCGGCAGCCGCCGCCGCGGCCGGGCCGGACGGCTTCGCCACGGTGGCCGGCTACGGGCTGGCGACCACCACCGGCGGCGCCGACGGCCCGACCGTCACGGTGTCCACGCCCGAGGCCTTCCTCGATTACATCGCCCGGCCCGGCCCGCACGTCATCCAGGTTGCCGGCTCCATCACGCTGCCCACCGGCGACAGCGACGGCATGCACGACGTCACGTCGGACAAGACGATCGTCGGGCTGGGCGCGGACGCGGCGCTGGTCGGCGGCGGGCTGAACATCGGCCTGCCGGTCGAGGACGGCGTCACCGAGCCACCGGCCGGCGCGGTGCACAACATCATCATCCGGAATCTGACGCTCACCGGCGCAACCGACGATCTCATCAACGTCCAGATGTTCAGCCACCACATCTGGATCGACCACAACGATCTCTCGAACGGCGACGACGGCGCGGTCGACATCAAGCGCGGCTCGGACCTCGTCACGGTGTCGTGGAACAGGTTCCACGACCATGACAAGACGCTGCTGCTCGGGCACGACGACGCGAACGGCGCCCAGGACGCCGGGCGGCTGCGGGTGACCTATCACCACAACTACTTCGACGGGTCGGACCAGCGGAACCCGCGGGTGCGGTTCGCACCGATCGTGCACGTCTACAACAACTACTACCTCGACAACAGCTACGGCATCGCGTCCACCAACGACGCTGGCCTGTTCGTCGAGGGCAACTACTTCGTCAGCGTCAACAACCCCGGCCGGGTCGTCTTCAGCGGGCCTGAGGGCCGGCTGGTGGAGCGCAACAACATCCTCGTCGACTGCAACCACGAGATCGAGGTGCGGGGCACCGTCGCCGACCCGAGCACCTTCTACCCGTACGCGGTGGACGATCCCGCCACCGTGCCCACCATCGTGCCGGCCGGCGCCGGCGTCGGGAAGGTCTGACCACCATGCGCAAGCTGATCCCCGCCGGCCTGGCTGCCGTGACCGCGATCGCGCTGATTGCCGCGCCGCGCATCGCCGGCGCCGCACCCCTGGCAGCAGCACCCCTGGCAGCAGCACCCCTGGCCGCCGGGCCGGACGGCTTCGCCACCGTCTCCGGGCTCGGACTGGCCGGCACGACCGGCGGCGCGGCCGGGCCCACGGTCACCGTGACGACCGGAGCCGACCTGGCCACGTACGCCGGCGCGAACACCCCGTACACGATCATGGTGAGCGGCCGGATCACGGTCGACGACATGATCACGGTGGTGGCCGACAAGAGCATCATCGGGGTGGGCTCGACCGCCGAGATCACCGGTGGCGGCCTGCAGCTCGGGAGCACCACCCGCCCCGGCACCAATGTGATCATCCGGAACATCACCTTCAGCGGCGCCTCGGACGACTCGGTGAGCGTCACCAACAGCGCCCACCACGTGTGGATCGACCACAACGAGTTTCTGCCGGCCTACGACGGCTCACTGGACATCAAGCGCCAGTCCACCTTCGTCACGGTGTCCTGGAACCACTTCCGGGGCACCGACAAATCGATGCTGCTCGGCCACTCCGATACGTACACCCAGGATGTCGGCTATCTGAAGGTCAGCTACCACCACAATTTCTTCGACGGCTCCAACCAGCGCCATCCGCGGGCCCGCTTCGGCGACCCGGTGCACGTCTACAACAACTACTACCGGGACATCGGCCTCTACGGGATCGCCTCCACCGAGAACGCCGGCGTGGTGGCCGAGGGCAACTACTTCGAGAACGTGCCCTACCCGTGCTATTCGGTGACCGGATACGCCGAGAGCGAGCCCGGCCGCCTGGTGCAGCGGGACAACGCCTTCGCCAATTCCGGCACCTGCGAGGCCGGCGGCACCGTCACCGAACCGTCCACCTACTACTCCTATCGGCTCGACCCGGCGACCGACGTGCCGTCCCTGGTCACCGCAGGAGCCGGAGTCGGCCGGCTGTAGGCCGCCGGCGCACCGGAACACCGGCCGAGCCGGGTGGGGGCAATCCTCACCCGGCTCGATCGATGACGGTCGGGTACGGACGGGCCGCCGCG
>DASWMR010000711.1:0-4397 GCA_036399635.1 Actinoplanes sp.
CGGCGCCCAGAGCCTGCTCCAGGGCGGCCCGCTCGGAACTGTCGCTGTCCACCACCGACGAGGCCGCCTCTGCTTCGGCCGCCTCGATCAGGGCCGAGGCCGCGTCGAAGCACGCGCCGACACCGGTCAATCGGCGCGGCACGGTCAGCACTGCCTCTCGGCGGCCGCGCGCCTCGGCGTCCCCGGCCAGCCGCTTCGCCCGGCCGACGTGCCCCTGCGCCGCGGCGGCGGCCCAGACCGCCACCGTCGGCTCGATGCCGTCCCGGCGGACCAGCACCCCGGCGACCGCCTCGGCGGGTGGCTGGCGCAGGGTGACCACTCGGCAGCGGGACCGGATCGTCACCGAGATGTCGTCGGGATGCGTGGACGGCGTGCAGAGCAGGAAGACGGTACGCGGCGGCGGTTCCTCGATCGCCTTGAGCAGCGCGTTACCGGCCTGCTCGGTGAGCCGGTCGGCGTCCTCGATGAGCACGACCTGCCAGCGCCCACCGGACGGCGCGCTCGCCGCCCGCAGCACCAGCGCCCGCATGTCACTGACCCCGATCGAGAGCCCCTCGGGCACCACGAACCGCACGTCGGCGTGGGTGCGCCCGAGGGCGGTGTGACAGCCGTGGCACTCGCCGCAGCCCACCCCGTTCCGCTCGCATTCCAGCGCGGCCGCGAACGCCCGTGCCGCCACCGACCGCCCCGACCCGGGTGGGCCGGTGAAGATCCAGGCGTGGGTCATCGCGCCGGCACCGGCCTGCTCGCCGGCGGCCACCCGGGCGGCCGCCGCCGAGGCCTGCCGTAGGGTCGCGACAGCCTCGTCCTGTCCCACCAGATCCGCGAAGACGTCGGTCACGAACGAATGGTATTGCCCCGGTCCGACAGAACCGCGGTTCCGTCCGCCCCAACCCCGACTTATCCACAATGGAAAAGCCGCCGTAGCGAAGGCATCACTCTTTTGGGTACGGTCTGGTCCCGGAGCGCGACGGTCTCTTGACGCGGGGTGAGGAGCAGGAATGGCTCGCGAGATCGACGAGTCGTGGATCGACGACGCGATAGAGCGATATCGGCGGTTCGAGCGACTGCGCGATGCGTACGACAAGACCGTGGCGTCCCATCTCGTGACCGTGCACTCACCCGACGACTCGATCGAGATCGTGGTGACCGCCGCGGGCGACATCGCGGACATCAAAATCAACGGCGCGCTGCATCACCGTAATCCGGTCGAGTTCGCGCGCGAGATACAGGCCGTTGTCACCAATGCCGCCGAGGCGGCCCGCTGGGCTCGCGAAAAGCTGCACGGCGAGGTCTTCGGCAAGCTTCACTCGCTGGGAGAGCACTGATGGAACACCTCACCGAGCGGCTCGACCGGGCCGTCGACATAATGTCCATGATGGAGCGTAAGCTACCTGGCCTGACCGTCCCGGCCGCCGCCATCGGTGCCACCGAGGCCGGGTTGCCCGGCAGGTTCGGCCGCGAGATGTACGCGCACTGGGTCGCGGTGCTGGACGCCCGCGCCCGCGAGGCCGCGGCCGCCACCGCCCGGCTGGCCGAGATGAGCGCCTCGGTCCGCACCACCCGCGAGCAATACCGGACGACCGACGAGACGGTGGCTGCCCGCCTCCGCCGGGAGATCTGATGGACCGGCTGGAGGAAGTGCTCGACACGGCGACGCCACTGCTGCGCCGCGTCGACGAGGTGCTGGGTGCGGCGGGCGCGCCGGCCGGCCATGCGTTGTGGGCAGAGCTTCGACGCGTACGCCTCCTGCCCGGCGACGCCGTGCTGGCGGTGTCCGCATTGACCCCGTCGGCCCTGGCCGGCGCCGCCCCCGAGCTGCGCTCCGACGCCCGCGCCTATGCCGAGGTCGCCGCCGGCCTGCCCGCCCCCGGCGAGTGGACGGGCGACGCCGCCGACGCTTACGACGATCTGCGCCGCCGCACGGCTGCGCACCTCTCCGGCGATCACGAAAGCCTGGACGAGCGCCTCGAGGCCACCGCTGACCTGGCCGAGGCGCTGACCGACTGGATGGCGGAGACCCGGGCGAGGTTGGCCGCGACCCTCGCCGAGATCCTGGCCTCCGGCGACGCGCTCACCCTGTTGCCGCCCACCACCCCGCCCCCGATGCCCCAGGTGATTGCCGCTGCCGACATCGCCGCCCACCTCCTGCGATCGATAGCCGACAGCTATTCGGAAGGGACCGATCTGCTGCACAACTCCACCTCCCTGACCACGCCCTTCGCCATCTAGCCGGCTGGCAGTGCGACAACCGCCCGGCTGACCGCTCCAGCCCCGTCGCGGTTGCCGACCTTCTGTGCAGCGCTGGGTGGCATAGGACAAAATAGGTATTTGGTGCGGCGAATGGGGCGTCGTAGGGTGTCTGTATGGGCATGCTGTGCGCGGTCAGCTTCAACCGGTACGGCCGTCTCTACTACCTCGATCCGGGCGCGTTCTCGCCGCAGGTCGGCGATCGGGTGCTCGTTCCCACCGAGGACGGCCCCGAGGTGGCCGAGTGCGTGTGGGCGGCGCAGTGGGTCACCGAGGACACGTCGGGTTTCCCCAAGGTCGCCGGCTTGGCCGAGGACACCGATCTACGCCGTGACGAGCTGCTGCGCAAGCGCAAGGCGGAAGCCAAGGTCGCGGCCAAAAAACTGATCAAGGCGCACGAGTTGCCGATGAAGGTCGTCGCTGTCGACCACGTGCTCGACCAGACAGGGTCCGGCGGTGCGCGCACGACGATCTATTTCACCGCGCCGCACCGGGTCGATTTCCGCTCCCTGGTCCGCGACCTCGGAGCCACCCTGCACTGCCGGGTGGAGCTGCGTCAGCTCTCCGCCCGCGACTCGGCCCGCGTGCAGGGCGGCATCGGTTCGTGCGGCCGCGACCTGTGCTGCGCGACCTTCCTCACCGACTTCGAGCCGGTCACCATCCGGATGGCGAAAGACCAGGATCTCCCGCTCAACCCGCTCCGCATCTCCGGCGCCTGCGGGCGGCTGATGTGCTGCCTCAAGTACGAGCATCCCCTGTACCAGAAATTCCAGGCGTCCGCCCCGGCCGTCGGCAGCCGAGTGACGACGCCTGAGGGCGACGGTCGGGTGGTTGCCCACAGCGTCCCCAAGGATGCGGTCGTAGTTCGCATGGACGCCGACGGGTCCCGATGCTCTTGCTCGCGCGCCTCAGTCTGTGGTCCACGGCAGGCACATGAGGAGCGATACACAGAGAGCTAGGCCGGTTCCGCCGCGGCGTCCTCGGCGTCGACGTTGCAGGGATCGAGCGCACGTCAGCGGCGGCCAGCAAACATCCGGGTCCGCTGCGCGTGAGTCGCTGGCGCCGTTACGACTCCGGGCTGGCGAGGCGGGCGGAGCCCGCGAGGCGGTGTGCCACGACGGGTCAGCCCGGCGGCTGGGTGATCGGCCGGTGGCGCAGGGAGCTGTCCGTGCGCCACGGGACTAGGCCACGCCGTACCTCTGCAGTTGGTTGATCTCAGTAGCCGCGGTGGCCGACCACCGCGCGGGCGAAGGCGGGGGTCCGGCCGTTTGCCAGCTCGCCGCCGAACCAGGCGCCGAAGCCGGCTAGGGCCAGGGCGAGCAGCTCGATGAGGAAGAGGCCGCCGCCGGCGGCGCGGTCCTGGCTGCCGACTCGCACCATGAGGATGACCGCGAAGAGGATCAGGACGCCCATGTTGAGCAGAACCCGGAGCACGCCGATGCGCTTGGCCTCAGGGCGGCGGATGAACGCCAGGTCGATCGCGCCGGCGAGGGTGGCGAGGATGCCGCCGATCAGGCCGGCCGCGACGTTCCAATAGGCCAGCGTGCCGAGGATGTTCGGGCCGCCCAGCAGGTTGGCGACGTCGAAGATGACGGCCATCGCGAACAGGCCCAGGGGGAACATGACCAGGATGGGTTGTACCGCCTGGCCGGCGATCTTGAGTCGGCTCTCCATGCGGATTATCGCCCTTCCACCTGCGTCAGCACAGGATCGACGGTGGCATCGAACCATCGGGCTACCCGGTGGGTTCGTCAATGAAACGCCATCGCCCGGTTGAGGTGACGCTTGCCTCCCCGCAAGGTGCGAGGTGGCTACTTGAAGTGTGGCGGATTGCCGGGTGGCATGTTTTACTGATGTTCAAGCAACAGCGGGCGAACCGGATGACGGCACTCGGCGGCAACCGGGTGCCGTTGTCACGTCCGGGGTCCCGGGGGCTGTGTCGAGTCCGGCGTCCGGGCCGTGCGGTCTGAGTCGGTGAGCTGACGAATCGGTGATCCGGCGAACCGGTGATCTTGTGAACACGACGTTAACCCATGGTGCCTCGCCCGCCCGCTTCTCACAAGCTCACCCCCGGTGCCTGACGTCGAGCGTTCCGATTATTGACCTCTTTGCAGCGCTGTGAGCAGCAAATTCACCGTGACGGCAAT
>DASWMR010000712.1:0-1938 GCA_036399635.1 Actinoplanes sp.
CAGAAGCTGCTGCCCTGGCTGACCGAGAACTTCACGATCGGGATGCCCACCGGGTCGGCGCCCGCCACGACACCACCGGCTGACAGCAAGCCGGCCCCGGACGACACCGCGGCCACTCCGGACCCGGCCGCGCCGACACCCACCCCGTCCTCCTCCGCGGCACCGACCGGTTAGCCCGGCCCGGGCTGGCAGACCGGACACCAGTAGAGATTGCGGCCGGCCAGCGGCCCGCGGAGCACCTCGGTGCCGCACACCAGGCAGGGCTGGCCGGGACGCCGGTAGACGTACACCTCGCCGCCGTGCCGGTCCACCCGCGGCGCCCGCCGCATCGCCTCCGGGGTGTGCCGGGCGTGCACGGTGTCGATCCGGCCGTTCGCCACCCCCTCCTTCATCAGCGCCCGCAGGTCCGTCCAGATCTCGTCCCACTGCTCCGCGCCGATCGACCGCCCCGGTGTGGTGGGTGCCAGCCCGGCCCGGAACAGCACCTCGTTCGCATAGATCAGCCCGCAGCCGGCCACGATCGCCTGATCCATCAGCAGCGCGAAGACCGGCTTGCCGCTGGCGCGCAGCCTGGCGTACGCGCCGGCCGGCTCGGCGTCGTCGCGCAGCGGGTCGGCGCCCAGCCGGTCGCGCAGCTGCTGCACCCGAATAGGGTCGAACACCTCGCAGGCCGTCGGCCCGCGCAGATCGAGCCAGTGCGCATCACCTGCCACCCGCATCCGCACCAGCCCGACCGGCGCCGGCGCGGGCCGAACGCCCTCCGCGAACTTGCCATAGAGTCCCAGGTGGACATGCACGCTGAGGTCACCCTCATAGTGGTGCAGCAGGTGCTTGCCGTACGCCTCGGTGTCACGCAACCGTCGCCCGCCGACCTGGGCGGCCCCGTCAGCGAAGCGGCCCTGCGGGCTGCCGACCGCGAGCACCTGCCCGGCGAACAGCTCCCGGTGCCGCGCCGCAAGGCGATGAATGGTGTGTCCCTCCGGCATGGGGAGCAACGGTATCCGGTCCTTCAGCGGCGTACCGCGTGCGACGGGTAGCCTGCGGACTGGTCGGTTATGCCGACAGCGGATTCGCCCACAGGGGAATCACTGGGATCTTCGGCTGGCGGTGCGCCAAGCTGGGGTTCGTCGAACCGATGCGAGAGGGTGGGCTCATGAGTGTTGACGAGTTGACGATGCGAGGCGGCGGCGCATCCTTCGACGACCAGGTCTTCGAGCGACTCCTGCGGGAGCGCATCATCTTCCTCGGCAGCGAGGTCAACGACGAGGTGACCAACCGCATCTGCGCCCAGATGCTGCTGCTCGCCTCGTCGGACAGCGAGAAGGACATCGCCCTCTACATCAACTCGCCCGGCGGCTCGATCAGCGCCGGCATGGCGGTGTACGACACGATGCAGTACATCAAGAACGACGTCGCGACGATCGCGATGGGCATGGCGGCCTCGATGGGCCAGTTCCTGCTCTGCGCGGGCACCCCCGGCAAGCGCTACTCGTTGCCGCACGCCCGGATCATGATGCACCAGCTCTCCGGCGGCATCGGCGGCACCGCGGCCGACATCGCCATCCAGGCCGAGAGCATGCTGCACGTGAAGCGGGTGATGAACGAGCGGATCGCCTTCCACAGCGGGCACACCCCGGAGGAGATCGAGCAGGACTCCGACCGGGACCGCTGGTTCACCGCCAAGCAGGCCCAGGAGTACGGCCTTGTCGATCACGTCATCACCAAGGCGAGCGACGTGGTGGCGGTCCCGGCGCTGATCTGACACGAGACTTCTCCCCGGGCACGCGGCGAGCGCCGCGTGCCCTTTGCATGGCCGGCGGCGATTGCGGGTATAGGACTGGGCAACCCCCCAATCGCCAAGGAGGTGCTGACGTGAGAATCCCGACGTTCTCCCGGCATACCGACACCGATACCGAAGCAGCCCGCCCGGCCACCGCG
>DASWMR010000713.1:0-2269 GCA_036399635.1 Actinoplanes sp.
CGATGGCGTACATCGACCCACCCGGGAACGCACTGAGCACGTGGGAGGCTCTGGCGCCGTCCTCGGCCAGCACGAGGCTTCCCCACGGGGTCACCGTGACGTTGTCGGGGCCGTCGAAGGTGAGGTCGGTGTACTTCGCCGGTGCACCCTCCTCTGCGGTGGGCTGGTGCGGGAAGTAGGTCACCAGCTGATGGTCTCGGCTCGGTAGTCGTAGAACCAGACCACGCCGTCGTGCGGGACGGCGTCGGCCGGGAGGTCACCGTTCTCCCAGGCGTAGGAGTTGCGGGCGGCCCGGGGCTGGCCTGGGCCAGAGACGGGACAGCGCCCGTGACGGCGAGACCGACACCGGTCATCTTTCAGCGTCCAGGCCGGCGGGGCAGCGCCTCAGACCTGCCGCCAGGTACCCGGCCGGAGATCGCTCCGCTCTGAGCCCCGCTGATCGCGATCTCGTCGATCCTGACTCGACCCGACCGCCGCCCGGGGTAGTGACTGAGCGTCTTCGCACACCATTCGCCAACCCACCGATGTAGTCGGTCAGGTGGCGCAGGTCGGAGGCGAGTATCGGCGCGTTGCCTGCCGCAGGCCCCGGTGCTGTGGCGGAGTTGAAAGGTGACCGCTGCGGCGGACGACGCCATGTTCCGATCCGCTCGCTACTTAACAGTTCGCATTGACGAGCTTAATTAAGCAGCCTAGGTTCGTCTGGGCGGCCCGAGCCGTCTTGCCCGCACCATGCAGTGGCTATTGTGGAGGGTTGATGTCCCGATCTGCGTCCCTACGGTTGGTTGCCGCTTCGGCGGCCTGCGCCCTCGCCGTCGTGGTACCGGCCGTGCCGGCAGCGGCTGTTCCTGCCGTGCCCCAGGCCCTGCACCTTGCCGCCCAGGCCGCCGAGGCCGGGCTGGCCGACACGCCGCCGATGGGCTTCAACGACTGGAACGCTTTCGGCTGTGACGTCAGTGACCAGCTCATCCGGGAGACGGCCGACGCCATGGTGTCGAACGGCATGGCCGCGGCCGGATATCAGTACGTCAACATCGACGACTGCTGGTCGTTGCACGAACGCGACGCGGACGGCCGGCTCGTGCCCGACCCGGCCAAGTTCCCGGCGGGCATCAAAGGCGTCGCCGACTACGTGCACGACCGCGGGCTGAAGCTCGGTATCTACGGCGACGCCGGCACCGCCACCTGCGCCGGGTACCCTGGCAGCCTCGGTCACGAGCAGGTGGACGCGCAGACCTGGGCGGACTGGGGTGTCGACTACCTGAAGTACGACAACTGCAACAACCAGTCCGACGGTTCGCAGACCGACTACATCCGCCGCTACACCGCGATGCGCGACGCCCTGCGGGCAACCGGCCGACCGATCGTCTACTCCATCTGTGAATGGGGCACTTCCCAGCCATGGACGTGGGCCCCCGAGGTCGGCCAGCTCTGGCGGACCACCGGCGACATCGCCGACGACTGGGCGAGCGTGCGTTCGATCATCACGCAGAACGCGCCGCTGGCACCGCACGCCGGCCCGGGTCACTGGAATGATCCGGACATGCTGGAGGTCGGCAACGGCGGCATGACCAATCTCGAATACCGCACGCACATGAGCATGTGGGCGATGATGGCAGCCCCGTTGATCGCCGGCACCGACCTGCGCACCGCCTCGCCGGAGACGCTCGCCATCCTGACCGATCGCGACGTCATCGCGATTGACCAGGACCCCCTCGGCGTGCAGGGAGCCGTCGTGCACGACGCGGACGGCCTGATGGTGCTCGACAAGCCGCTGGCCGGCGGCGACCGGGCCATCGCGCTCTACAACAGCACCGACCAGCTCGCCGAGATCGGCATCCCGGCGGGTGCCACCGGCCTGCCGGCGGCGCCCGGCTACCGCCTGAACGACGTGTGGACCGGCGCGCAGACCCAGACCAAAACCACCATCGCGGCGGCCGTGCCGCCGCACGGCGCGGTGGTCTACCGGGTGCGGCCGCTGCGCACGCCCTCCGCCCTACCGCCGTCCGTCACGCTCGCCGCGGGCCTGGGGACACTCGTGCCCGGCACCGCCGACAATCCACCGCTCACCACCACCATGACCAACCGCGGCGCCGACCCGGTCCGGGACGTGACTGTCCGCAGCGAAGCACCGCCCGGTTGGCAGATCACCGCCACGTCCACGCCGACCCGCCCCCGGCTGGCCACGGACGCCACGTTGACCACGACCTGGGCCGTGTCCGTACCGGAGGATGCGGCGGCGGGCAGCCATCCCGTGCGGCTGTCGGCCACG
>DASWMR010000714.1:0-4574 GCA_036399635.1 Actinoplanes sp.
GGTCGGCGATCTGCGACTGGGTGAGGTTGCCGTAGAAGCGCAGGGTGAGGATCTTCTGCTCGCGGTCGTCGAGGGTCGCGAGGGCGGGGCCGAGGGCGACGCGGGTTTCGGCGAGTTCGAATTCGTAGTCGTCGCCGCCGAGGGTGTCGCCGAGTTCGGTGTTGCCGTCGGCGCTGATCGGGGTGGACAGGCTGGTGGCGTTGTAGGCGCGGGCGCCTTCGAGGCCTTCCAGGACGTCTTCCTCGCTGATGCCGAGGTGGGTGGCGATGTCGGCGACGGTCGGGGAGCGGCCGAGGCTGTGGGTGAGGGTGCTGTTGGCTTCGGTGATCGCGAGGCGGAGTTCCTGCAGGCGGCGGGGGACCCGGACGCTCCAGGTGCGGTCGCGGAAGTGGCGCTTGATTTCGCCGATGATGGTGGGGATGGCGTAGCCGGCGAAGTCGACGCCGCGCTCGGGGTCGAATTTGTCGACGGCTTTGATCAGGCCGACGGTGGCGGTCTGGACGAGGTCGTCGGTGGGTTCGCCGCGGCCGGAGTAGCGGTGGGCGAGGTGGCGGGCGAGCGGCAGCCACGCCTCGATCTCCCGGTCCCGGGCTGTCTGCGGCCGGGCGGCGTAAGACCGTGGGGCATACGACTGCGGTGCATACGAGGTCATCTGGGTGGTCCTCCATCAAACGGGCAGAGAGCCGTGCCCGCACGCGGCGACCGTTCACTGACTCAACGCTAACCGTGCCGTCGATGCTTGCCTAGCCGAAAGTATGAGTGAACACCCTCAACTCGGGGGTTCATCCGCCCCGAGAGTGAACGGCCGGAGGATTCAACGCCGCGCGTGCGTGGTAAACAGCGGGGAACAACTTCGACCAGGGGGACGGAAACAGGATGGCCATTCTCGGCATCGACATCGGCGGGTCCGGGGTCAAGGGCGCGCCGGTCGACACCGCGCACGGGGAGCTGCTCTCCGAGCGCTTCCGGGTGCCCACGCCTCAGCCGTCCGACGTGACCAGCGTCGTGGAGGCGGTCGCCGAGGTGGCGGCCCAGTTCGACGGGTACGACCGGGTCGGCATCACCTTTCCCGGCGTGGTGGTCGACGGCGTCACCCGGACGGCGGCGAACGTGGACAAGTCGTGGCTCGACGCGCCCGCGGCCCAGCTGTTCGGCGAGCGGTTGGGCAAGCCCACGTCGGTGCTCAACGACGCCGACGCGGCGGGGGTCGCCGAGGTGGCGTTCGGCGCGGGGCACGACCAGCGCGGGCTGATCATGATGCTCACCTTCGGTACCGGCATCGGCAGCGCGCTCTTCCTGGACGGCACGCTGATCCCGAACACCGAGTTCGGCCACCTGGAGCTCGACGGGCACGACGCCGAGCTGCGTGCCTCCGACCGGGCCCGCGAGGAGCACGACCTGAGCTGGGAGAAATGGGCCGGCCGGGTGCAGGACTACCTGCGCCACGTGGAGGGGCTGCTCTCCCCGCGGCTGTTCATCATCGGCGGTGGGGTCAGCAAGAAGTCCGACAAGTTCTTCCCGCTGATCGACATCCGTACGCCGATGGTCCCGGCCACCCTGCTGAACAACGCCGGCATCATCGGCGCCGCGGTGACCGCGGAGCAGGCCGACGGGCATCCGGGTGCGATCGAGGTCGACGCCGCGGCGCAGGCCGACCGGGTGGCCTGACGATGGCCCGGAGCATCGCGACGAACACCGTCGCCGATCGCGAGGAGCTGCTCGAGTTCCTGCGGCCGCGGCACCACGCGATCCTGATGACCACCCGCCGGGACGGCCGGCCGCAGTCCTCACCGAACACGTGCGGTGTCGACGCGGCCGGCCGGATCGTCATCTCGACGTACCCGGAGCGGGCCAAGGCGGCGAACATCCGGCGCGACCCGCGGGTCTCGGTGTGTGTGCTCTCCGACGAGTTCAACGGCGCGTGGGTGCAGGTCGACGGGACCGCCGAGGTGCTCGATCTGCCCGAGGCGCTGGAGCCCCTGGTCGACTACTTCCGGGTCATCTCCGGCGAGCACCCGAACTGGGATGAATACCGTGCGGCGATGCGCGAGCAGGGCAAGTCGCTGATCCGGATCACGATCGAGCGGTGGGGCCCGATCGCCACCGGCGGCTTCCCCGCCCGCCTTGCCGAAGACTGACCAACTAAGCCCGCCACGCTAAGCCCGCTACGAAGGGGCCGGGCTTGTTCTGGGCTCGGCCGAGTCGCACTGCGCCCGTCGGTGTCGAGGGCGCCGAAAAGGGCAAGGCGAAGCCGAGGCCCTTTTCGGTGGCCCCGACACCGACTTCTCGGGGCGCAGTGCCCGCCGAGCGGAGCGAGGCCAGCAACACAGCCATTCACACAGTCAGCTGCTCCACGCCCAGCAGGTAGCGCAGGTTGTCCCGGTGCAGCTCGGCCACCGGCTCGAGCAGGTCGGGGTGGCGCAGCAGCACCGCGGCCTCCTGGTCGCGGCGGTCCGGGTTCAGCAGCCGGCGGAACTCGTTCGGCAGGCTGCCGGCGAGCCGGGGTGCCGGGCGCGGCCGGTCGTCGGCCGACGGCACCGCGGCGGCCACCGCGTCCACCGCGCGCCGGGCCAGCTCGGGGTCGGACAGCAGGCAGGCGGCCCAGCTGACGACGACCTCGTCGACCCAGGTACGCCAGCCCTCCTCCTCGGCCTCCTCGTCGTCCGGCTCGCTGCCGACCCGCCAGTCCAGTACCGCGGATCCGCCGGGGCCGGCGATGGCCACCAGCGCGGCGTCCACCGGGGTCGGGTAGCGCAGCCAGGCGGCGACCATGATGGCCTGCCGGGCCTGCAACTCGGAGAGGGTCTGCGCCACCGGGTCCGGGCTTGAAGTGGGGTAGGCGCGTGAGAGCCAGTGCGTGCTCGCCGCGATGACGGGCGACAGCTCGACAGACGGTCCGGTCACGGTAACTTGCTCCTCCGCTGCTGCGCGGTCACCGATCGGCCCGCGTCAGGGGTACATCTCGGCTGTGCGGAGGGGCAACCTGAGTAGGGTCACCGGAGTGGGACCGCCTGGCAACCGACGCGCTCCCGTGCACGCCGTGGTGACCACCGGAGCGGCCGAACTACGGCCTGATCCGGCCCGGCCGCGGGGCTGGACCCTGCTGGTCGACGGGGTGCCGCAGTCATACGTGGACCTCGACGATCCGGAGCACCTGGAGTTCGGCTACGTGCGGCTGCTGGGGCGCGTGGTGCGGTTGTGGGCCGCTGGGCGCGTACGGCCGCGGGTCCTGCATCTGGGTGGCGGTGGGCTCACGCTGCCCCGCCTGCTGGACCACCTCCTTCCCGGCGCCGCGCAGCGGGTGATCGAGCGGGATGCCGACCTGGTGGCGCTGGTCCGGCGGTTCCTGCCGGCGCCGCCGTCGATCGAGATCACCGTCGCCGACGCATCCGACGAGATTCACCAGCGCGCGGACGCGTACGACCTGATCCTCGCCGACGTGTTCGCCGGTGCCGCGATGCCCGCGGCCGTCGGTTCGGCGGCCTTCGCCGCGGCCGCCGCCCGGGCGCTGCGTCCCGGCGGACTGCTCGCGATGAACCTGACCGACGTCCCGCCGCTGGCGCACACCCGGATCCAGGCGGCGACGACGCTTACCGCCTTTGCCGATGTTGCCCTGCTCGGTGATTCCGCGGTAATCCGCGGGAGACGGGCGGGAAACGCCATTCTGCTGACCGGTGACATTCCGATGGTCAGAATGGCCAAGCACGAACGGGCCGTCCGCGGGGCCGATTTGGCGGAATTCATCGGGGGTGCGAAGCCGCGCCTGGATGAACCCGCCTGACCACACTCCGGTAGGTTGAGCGCATGGCTCGCCGCCGTTTGCGTGCCTCCACTGCGGAGAAAGTATGCCCTGACCGCGAACTGGTTTTGCCGAGCCAGTCCGCGCCCTTCTGACTACGGTGGAGATCATGACCGGTCGCTTTCCCATCGAAGACGTGACGCCCTCGGTGTCCTGCGGCCGGTACCCGGCCAAGGCCGTCGTCGGCGAACTCGTGCCGGTTTCGGCCGTGTCCTATCGCGAAGGTCATCATGCCCTCGGCCTGAACGTGGTATGGCGCGGCCCGGACGGCGAGAGTGAGCCGTTCACCCGGATGCAGCCTGGCGAGCCCGGTCTCGATCAGTGGCACGGGGTGATCCGGCCGACCGCAGTGGGCCGGTGGACGTTCACCATCGAGGCGTTCGAGGACCCGTACCGCACCTGGCGCAACGCGGTGGTCAAGAAGATCGGCGCCGGCCAGGGTCTGGAAGACCTGGCGAACGACCTGGCCGAGGGCGCCGAGACCCTCGATCTGGCCGCCAAGATCGTGCCGCACAAGAACGAGGAGCAGGTCCACGAGGCTGCGGCCGCCCTGCGCGACGGGCAGCGGTCGCTGTTCGCCCGGGTCTCCCCCGCGCTCGAGCTGGAAGACCTCCTGTGGCAGCACCCGGTGCGGCAGCTGGTGACGACCACCCGGTCGTACCCGATCTGGGTCGACCGGCAGCGCGCGCTCTACTCCGCGTGGTACGAGTTCTTCCCCCGCTCCGAGGGCGCCGAGGTCGGCCCGGAGGCGACCCCGGTGAAGCACGGCACGTTC
>DASWMR010000715.1:0-2509 GCA_036399635.1 Actinoplanes sp.
GCAACTCCGGAATGCCGGAAATGCCGGCCGAGCCGATGGCGCAGGGCGGAGCGGTAGCGGTCGGCGACCCGGCCCGGTCCGGCGGCGGCCGCCGCACCGGCGAGCGAACCGGACAGCACGGCGTAGAAGATCCCCTCTCCGGTGAACGGGTTGGTCAACGAGAGGGCGTCGCCCGCGAGCAGCAGGCGTCCGCGGACCGGCGCCGGCCGCCGCGGAATCGTGTGCGCCGCCCGGGGCAGTGCCCGGGAGACGACGGCGCCGCCGGGTGCGACAAGCCGCAGTCGCTCGATCGCCGGATAGCCGTCGGTGACGCCATGCACCCCGATGCTGGCCAGCACGTCGACGGCCTCGGCCGCGATGCCGTCCCCGCACGGCTTGTCCCGCGGGAAGTCGGCGCGGTCCAGTAGCAGCACCTCGGCACCCTGCCGGCGCGCGGCAATCGCGGCCGCCGCCCCGGCCGGCCCGGCCCGGACGACCACGACGTCGAACCGCTCAGTAAGCACCCCGTTCCCGCCCCCTTGCTCTGCTCACTTATACGCACCACGCGGTTCGGAAGGTGCCGGCTACATAGATAAGCAGAGGCGGTGCGTATTGGTGAGCAGAGCAAGGGCGTCAGGTGCTGATCAGGCGCGCCCGCAGGGCGTCGAGCTCGGCCCACAGCACCGCCGGGAGCTTGTCGCCGAACTTGGTGAACCACTCGGTGACCTGCGGGATCTCGGCCAGCCACTCGTCGCGGTCGACGCGCAGCGCGGCCACCAGGTCGGCCTCGGTGAGGTCGAGCCCGGTCAGGTCGATGGCCTGCGGGGTCGGCACGTGACCGATCGCGCTCTCCACCGCCTCGCCCTTGCCGTCGAGCCGCTCAGCGATCCATTTGAGCACCCGGCTGTTCTCACCGAAGCCCGGCCAGAGGAAGCCACCGTCGTCGCCGCGCCGGAACCAGTTCACGTAGAACACCTTGGGCAGCTTGGCGGCGTCGCCGGAGGCACCCTTCGCCATGTCGATCCAGTGCTGGAAGTAGTCGCCGGCGTGATAGCCGATGAACGGCAGCATCGCCATGGGGTCGCGGCGCACCACGCCGACTTGGCCGACCGCGGCCGCCGTGGTCTCGCTCGACAGCGTCGCGCCGAGATAGACGCCGTGCACCCAGTCGCGGGCCTCGAAGACCAGCGGCACCGTGGTCTTGCGCCGGCCACCGAAGAGGATCGCATCGATCGGTACACCGCGCGGGTCGTGGTATTCGTCGGCGAGAATCGGGCACTGCTCGATGGGCGTACAGAATCGGCTGTTGGGGTGGCTGGAAGGCCGACTCTCCGACGGTGTCCAGTCGTGGTCCGTCCAGTCGGTGAGGTGCGCGGGCGGCTCACCCATGCCCTCCCACCAGATGTCGCCGTCGTCGGTGAGGGCGACGTTGGTGAAGACCGAGTTCCCGCGGGCCAGCGTGCGCATCGCGTTCGGATTGGTGTGGAAGTCGGTGCCGGGCGCGACGCCGAACAGCCCGAACTCCGGGTTGGTCGCCCACAGCCGACCGTCCTCGCCGAAGCGCATCCAGGCGATGTCGTCGCCGATCGTCTCGACCTTCCAGCCGGGCAGGGTCGGCTCGAGCATCGCGAGATTTGTCTTGCCGCAGGCCGAGGGGAACGCGCCCGCGATGTAGCGGACCTGACCCTCGGGCGAGGTCAACTTCATGATCAGCATGTGTTCGGCCAGCCAGCCCTCGTCCCGGGCGGCCACGCTGGCGATCCGCAGCGCGTAGCACTTCTTGCCGAGCAGCGAGTTGCCGCCGTAGCCGGATCCGAAGGACCAGATCTCCCGGGTCTCCGGGAAGTGCGAGATGTACTTGGTCTCGTTGCACGGCCACGGCACGTCCTGCTGGCCGGGCTTGAGTGGCGCACCGACCGAGTGCAGCGCCGGCACGAACTCCGCGTCGTCACCCATCGCCGCCAGGACCTGGGCCCCCATCCGGGTCATGATGCGCATGCTGGCGACGACATACGGGCTGTCGGTGAGCTCGACACCGAACATCGGTTTTACCGGGTTTTGCATCGGTTTTCCGCCGCGGGGAAGGCCCTGCGCGTCGAGCGGGCCCATGCAGAACGGGATGACGAACATCGTCCGCCCCCGCATGCAGCCGCGGTAGAGCTCGGTCATCGTGGCCTTCATCTCGACCGGCGCCATCCAGTTGTTGGTGGGCCCGGCGTCGGCCTCGGCCACCGAACAGATGAAGGTGCGCTCCTCGACCCGGGCGACGTCACCGGGGTCGGTGCGGGCCCAGAACGAGTTGGGTCGGCGGACCGGGTCGAGCCGGACCAGGGCGCCGGAGCCGACCAGGGCATCGGTGATGTCGGTCCATTCCCGTTCGGAACCGTCGCACCAGACGATCCGGTCGGGCTTGGTCAGCTCGGCGGTGCTGCGCACCCACTCCAGAAGCTTGGCGTTGCGGGTGGGCGCGGCGTCCAGGCCTGCGGCTACGCTCTGACTCATAACTCTCCCCTTGGCCGGCTGAGCACAG
>DASWMR010000716.1:0-5673 GCA_036399635.1 Actinoplanes sp.
CGTCGGGCGGGGCATCGGGCTCAGGTCCCGGTGAGCACGTCCGCGAGCCGGAACTCGACGGGCCGTTCGAGCTGCGCGTACGTGCACGACTCCGGCTCCCGGTCCGGCCGCCACCGCACGAACTGCGCGGTGTGCCGGAACCGCACGCCCTCCATGTAGTCGTAGCGCACCTCGACCACCCGCTCGGGGCGCAGCGGCGTGAACGACAGGTCCTTGCCGGCGTTCCAGCGGCTGGTCTCGTTCTTGCGCGGGGTGCGCTCCCCCTGCTCGTGCGCGGCCCAGTTCCACGGGTGGCCCTCGAACTCCGTCACCAGCGGCTGCAGCTCGACCATCAGCTCGCGGCGCACGGCCATCGGGAACGCGCCGACGACGCCGACGGACGCGAGCACGCCGCGGTCGTCGAACAGGCCGAGCAGCAGCGAGCCGACGGCGTCCGGGCCGGACTTGTGCACCCGGTAGCCGGCCACCACGCAATCGGCGGTCCGCTTGTGCTTGATCTTCGCCATCACCCGCTTGTCGGGCTGGTAGGTCAGCTCCCGGCCCTTGGCGATCAACCCGTCCAGCCCGGCGCCCTCGAACTCGGCGAACCACCTCGTCGCGGTCTGCAGATCATCGGTGGCCGGCGTGACGTACACCGGTGGTTTGGCGTTCCGAAGGGCCTCGACCAGCCGGTCCCGCCGCTCACCGAACGGCCGCTCGGTGAGGTCCTCGTCGCCGAGCGCCAGCAGGTCGAAGGCGACGAAGCTGGCCGGCGTCTGCTCGGACAGCAGCTTGACCCGGCTGGCCGCCGGATGGATCCGCTGCTGCAGCGCCTCGAAGTCCAGGGTGTTGCGCTCGGTGTCGGCCACGATCACCTCGCCGTCGATCACCGCGCGCTCCGGGAAGTTGGCCAGCACGGCCTCGACGACCTCGGGAAAGTAGCGGGTCATCGGCTTCTCGTTCCGGCTGCCGATCTCCACCTCGTCGCCGTCCCGGAAGATGATCGTCCGGAAGCCGTCCCACTTGGGCTCGTAGACCTGGCCCGGCGGGATCTCCGGCACCGGCTTCGCGAGCATCGGCTTGACCGGTGGATTGATCGGCAGCTCCATCGCCCCAGTGTGCCGCGTCCGGCCGCGTCCGGGTGCCCCTTAGATCACGGTGGCGGGCGTTCTCCGCGTACTCACCGCACCAGGAGGGCGAAAAGACGGTCGACTTCGGCGTCCGGGTCGGCGGCCAGGCCCATGTGCACCGGACCGGCCCGCAGGATCGTGCTGCGGGGCGCCGCCAGCCAGCGGAACCGCTCGCCGGGCTTCATGCCGCCGGCCGCGCCGGCCCCGGTGCAGGTCGACGACCAGGAAGCCAGCGCGGCCTCGATGGCGGGCACATCGGCCGCCGGGTCGAGGGCGCGCAGCCGGTCTTCGTACAGGTGCGTCCGGGCCTGCAAAAAGTCCAGGCGCTGACAGTAGAGGACGACCCCCACGTTGATCAGTTCGCCGCGCTCGATCCGCGGGACGGCCTGGATGACCGCGTACTCGTACGGGATCCTCACGGCAGCCACTTCCCCGGGTCGGCCGCCCGCTCGGACAGGTGCGACAGGTAGGAATCCCGGTCGCCGTCGTCGAGCCATTCCGCCGGCACCAGCGCGACCACGTCGGCGATCAACGCCGGGGTCAGCCGGGCCGCGAGCGCCGGGCCCTCGGTGGGCAACGCGGTAGCGTACGGCCGCAGCACGTGATCGTCGATGGCATAGGGCCGGTGCACCACGGTTGCGGCGCGCGGCCAGTTGTGGTGGAAGTAGAGCGTCGCCCCGTGGTCGATCAGCCACAGTTCACCGTGCCAGATCAGCAGGTTGGGGTTGCGCCAGCTGCGGTCCACGTTCTCCACGAAGGCGTCGAACGCGATCACCCGCGAGGCGAGCACCGGGTCGACCGGGTGCGCCACCGGGTCGTAGCCGAGCGCCCCCGGCAGGAAGTCCATGCCGAGATTGGCGCCGGCACTCGCCTTGATCAGCTCCTGGACCTCCTCGTCCGGCTCGGCGCGGGCCACGACCGGGTCGAGATGGACCACGGTCAGCTCGGGGACCGGCAACTCCAGGCGGCGCGCCAGCTCACCCGCGATCACCTCGGCGACCAGCGCCTTGGGGCCCTGCCCGGCGCCGTGGAACTTCACCACGTACGTCCCCAGGTCGTCGGCCTCGACGACGCCGGGCAGTGACCCGCCCTCGCGCAGCGGCGTGACATAACGGATGGCGGTGACTTGACGCAGCACGCCGCTCACCCTAACGGTGTCCTGCTCAGGCGGTAGGTGGACCCTGCCGGCGCAGCTCGTCGACCTTCGACATCGCCGATCGCAGGTCGGCGAGCCAGTCCTCGGTGTGCTCACCGACCAGCTTCACGCACCAGGCGAGTGCCTCCGACCGGGACCGTGCCACCCCCGCATCCACCAGCGTGTCGAGGATCTGCCGTTCCGGCTGCCGGAGACGGGTCATCACCGGCGCGGCCAGGTGGGTGAACAACTCGTTGGTGTCGCCGCAGCGCAGGCCCCAGGCGACCTTGCGCTGATAACGGTGCTCGACCTGGCGCGCCACCCGGATCCGGTCGTCCCGCGTGTCCTCCCGGAACTGGCTGATCCGCCCGGCCTGCGCCGCGGCCCGATCGGCCTCGGTCGCGCCGGCGCCGAGATCCGGCTCCGGCAGCCGCCCCCAGACGATGATCTCGTCCCGGTCGACCACCACCTCGGGCCGCTCGGTGAACCAGCCATCCGGCACCGCACCGGCCACCCAGGCACCCGCATCGTCCGCGTTCGGCGGCTCGACCCGCCCACCAGGCGGCGTAGCTCGAAATCGCATCCCGACCTCCCCTTGTTGATTACATGATTACACCATTGCACTACTTGCAGGCGATTCCGTTCGCTCCCAGCGAACCACCCGCCGAGTGTCCGCAAGATCAAATACCCGAGCAGTTCCGTCAGCTGGGTGGGCCGCTGTGGTCGCCGCCGGTCACGTAGTTGGTCAGGTCGCCAGCTCGTGCGAGGTCACGGCGCCAGGCCGAGCGCTCGGCTCAGGCCCGAGTTAGTTCTTTGCTCGTTATTGCCGGACTTGACGGCGGGCCGCGCTCGCGCTGGAGCGCCGTGGTTGCGCCCGCGCGGTTGGCGTCTCGGCCAAGCGCTACTCTCCCTGCCGCCCGAGTCGCCGCTTAAGGCCGCACTGCCCGCCTCGGGTCGCTAGACGCATCGCCGCGATGCGGTGATCATTCCGGTGGCCTTGAGCGGTGCCGCCGACTTCGACGGCGGTTTTCGGGTTGGGCGCCACCGCTTACGCAGGTCGCCGGTGTGGGGTGAGCGGTCTGGACGCGCCAGCGGCCAGCTCGCCCCGCGCCGGCCCTCGGCGGGAGCAGCGGTCTGCACCACCCACCCCGCTACGACATCCTGCTCTTGATCTTGGGGTGAGAGATCTTGGGGTGAGAGATCTTGGGTGTGGGAAAGCTGGGCTTGGGTGAGGGAATGCCGGGGTAGCGGATGTGCCGGTGCTAGAGGACGAAGGCGTCTGTCCATAGTTGGCGGGAGCGGCCGGACAGCGCCTCCATCAGGCCTATCGCCTGGTTGTCGGTGAGGCCTGCGACGAAGTCGATCACGGCTCGGCCGCGTGCTCGGCCGATGCGCTCCTGGGTGCCGATCGGCAGTTCCGCCTCGGCCAGCTCGACCAAATCGCGGAGGCGGCGGGGCAGGCGTTCGGTCTCGTCCGGGTCGGTGAGCCAGGACAGCAGGGCCTCGACCAGGGAGGCCAGGAGCCGGGCCTGGCCGCGCTGGTGCAGGGCCAGGTCGGGGCGGGCCAGCACGAAGCGGTTCTGGACGAACTTGAGGATCTGCACCTCGTGCCACTGGGCCGGGGAGAGCTGCACGTGGCCGGAGCGGATGGCGGGCTCGTCGGTCAGCTCGATCGATTCGACCAGGCGGCGGGTCCAGGTGGCGGAGAACGCGGCCACCCGCGCCTCGGCCTGCAGGGAGCCGTCGAAGGGCCGGGCCAGCAGGCCGTCGACCAGCTCGGCGCGGACCAGCTCGACGGCGGCGGCGAAGGCCTCGTCGTCGGCCATCCAGGCGTCCTTACGGTGCAGCTGGCGGCGCAGCGACTCGATCGCGCCGCCGGCTCTGGTCAGGTCGGTCGCCGGGCCCCAGCGTTGCCAGGCCATCAGCTCGGCGGCGACCGCGCCCTGCTGCAGGACGCCGACCCGGTGCACGTCTTCCAGATCATGGATCGCGTACGCGATGTCGTCCGCGGTGTCCATCGCCGACGCCTCGACGGTCTGCTGCCAGTCGGCGACCCGGCCGGCGAACGGTGCCCGGGCGGCGCGCATGTCGTCGGCCTCGGTCGAGTAGGCGCCGAACTTCATCGAGCCGCCGTCCGGGTCGTCCGGTGGTGGGGCGGCGCCGCGCGGAGCGGGTTCCATGGTGCGCTGGTCACCGCGCCGGGTCCACGGATACTTCAAGATCGCGGCGCGTACCGCGTTGGTCAGGTTCAGCCCGATGGTGGCCTCGCCGCGGATCTCGGTGCTGGTGACGATCCGGTACGACTGGGCGTTGCCCTCGAAGCCGTCGCACAGGCGCAGCCGCTGGCGGGCCAACTGGTCGAGCACCCGCTCGCCGAGGTGGCCGAACGGCGGGTGGCCGAGGTCGTGGGCGAGTGCGGCGGCCTCCACCGCGTCCGGGTCGAGGCCGCCCAGCTTGGCCGTCAGCTCGGTGTCGTCCGCGGCGACCACCCGCTCGGCGATCGCCCGGGCCACCTGCGCGACCTTCAGGCTGTGCGTCATCCGGTTGTGCACCAACAGGCCGGCACCGCCCGGGCTGATCACCTGGGTGACCCCGGCCAGCCGGGCGAAGAACGGGGAGCTGACGATCCGGTCCCGGTCGACGCGGAACGGGCTGGCCGCCAGATCGCCGGGGGCGACCAGCCGGTCCCCGAAGAGGCGGCGGGCGCGCGGATCGTCCATCCGGCAGACGTTACCGGGCCTGCAGGGCGTCCAAGGCGACGGACATGGCCACCACGAGCCGGCGGTCGATCTGCGGGTCGTGGATCGTCACCACGTAGCGGTCGCGCAGCCCCCACTTCTTCACCACCGAGAACGCCGGGCGGTCGCCTACCAGGAACTCGAAGTGGTACGGCAGCCAGCTCAGCCATTCGACGAAGCGGCGCAGCAGGGCGATCGGCACGTTCGACTCCCGGCCGACCATGTCGCCGTAATCGGGCTGGGTCAGGTGCCAGGTGGAGACCAGCAGCGACTGCTTGAAGTTCTTCTTGAACTGCCCGATCGGCCGGCCGGACGCGTCGGTCACGTCGTAGGTCGCGCCGAGGTCGATCATCTGACGGGCCTTGAAGCCGAGCAGCGGGGTCTGCTTGGTGTCGTCGGTGTAGAGCGTCACCTGCTCCTTGAACGCCATCCGCTTCTGCTGGGCGAAGGCGACCACCCCGGCCTCGGAGCCGTCCGGCGCCACGGCGTGGATCTCGTATTGGTTGACCATCAGCCGGATCCGCTGACGGACTATGAGCTGCTGCTGAGTCTGGAGAAATTCTGCGGTCACAGAGCGGGAGTGTCCCATACATCGGCTTGCTGTGGAGATCCTCAGCACCTCGGTGGCGGTACCGGCGCCGAGGCGGTCAGACTGGTCCGATGGCGAAGCGAGCACGTACCGGGTCATGGG
>DASWMR010000717.1:0-3391 GCA_036399635.1 Actinoplanes sp.
CGGCGAGCCGGACCATGCTGGCACCGGTGACCATGCCGATCCGCTCGGCGCCCACCGACGGGGGCAGCCGGCGCATCCGGTTGACCACCACCACGCCGGTGATCGGGTCCTGTTCGGTCAGTGCCACCGCGTACGGCGGGAGCTCAGTCGCGCCGCGCTGGCGCACGATCGGCGCGCAGAACGGCGAGGCGTTGGACCGTTCGTTGTAGCCGTCCCCGGACAGCACCAGCACCCGGTAGCGCAGGTCGGTGCGACTGCCGATGGTCCAGATCTCGCCGCGCCTCATCTCAGCACGGTCCCGATCGGCATGCCGAGCAGCGTACTCCCGCGCCGATCTCCAGCCACGCCGAGGCCGCGGCGCGTCCGGCGCAGTTCGCACCGCCGGGCGCCGACCCGGGCCGGCCCCGGATCAGGCTACCGCGGCCCGCTGGCGCTGCTTCGCGGCGTACATCTCCTGATCGGCCCGGGAGATGAGCTCGTCCGCGCCGAGCTTGCCGTCGGAGAGCACCGCGCCCACGCTGGAGCTGATCGTGACGTCCTCGCCGGCCAGCCGGAACGGCGCGGCCAGCGCCTGCCGGACGTGTGCCACCAGGCGTTCGGTCGCGGCCCGCTGGGCGTCCTGCTCGCAGAGCAGCAGGAACTCGTCGCCGCCGTACCGGGCCAGGGTGTCGCCCGGTCGCAGGCCGGCCCGGATCCGCTCGCCCACCTCGGTGAGCAGCTGGTCGCCGGCCACGTGCCCGAGGCGGTCGTTGATCTGCTTGAAGCCGTTCAGGTCGCAGAACAGCAGCACCACGGCGGGACGGCCGGTGGCCTGCTCCCGGTGCAGCGCGGCGGCCAGTCGGTCGAGCAGCTCGGCCCGGTTCGGCAGGCCGGTGAGCAGGTCGTGGGTGGCCTGGTGGCGTAGCAGCGTCTCGGCCCGTTCCCGTTGTCGGGCGAGGCGTCCGACCCGGATCAGGACCAGCGGGGTGATCAGCAGGCTTCCGACCGCGAGCAGGACACCGTCGGTTTCCTGCCCGAACAGATGGCGCAGCCCGGCCGCCGCGGGACCCACCACCAGTGCGACACCGAGGAAGACGAGCCGGGTCACGGTCAGCCGGTCGATCGGCCCGGGCGTCGGCCGGGTGAGCTCCTGCACCGTCGGGTCGAGCACCGCCAAGCCGACGCACGAGTACGCCGCCATGATCACCAGCTCGATCCCGCGGCCGCTACTGTTCGCCCAGGCCGCCATGACGTTGCCGGCCAGCGCGAGGAGCAGCGACGCCAACAGGTACCGCAGGGCCGGCAGCCGGCGATCGGTGAGCCACAACCGCACCAGCGCGCCCAGCACGCCGGCCAACGCGAGAACGGCGACCATGAGCGGGATCTGCTTGCCGTCGCTCGCGCCCAGCCGGTCCATCCGCGGGGCGAGCACCATGGTCCAGAGCAGGCCGGCGAGACCGATCGCGGCAACCGTGAGGTCGAGCATGCCGCCGATGTCGTTGCGCCCGCGGCGCAGCACCAGCGCGACCGAGCCGGCCAGCAGCGTGGCGTGCCCCACGGTGAGCAGCACAGCCGCGACCGCCTGGCCAGGCTGCACCGCTTTCAGACAGTTCGCCGCGGAGAGGACGGTCATCGCGGCGAACAGCAGCCACCACGGTGCCCGCAGGCCGGCCTCGCTGCGCCGCAGCAGGTGCGTGATCGGCACCACGGTCAGCGCCGAGGAGAGGACGAATGCCCAGCTCCGGACGTCCGCCGGGAGGAACAGATGCGCGGACGCGGTAAGGCCTGCCAGGGCCAGGAACCACAGTCGTCCACTCATCACGAGGAGCAAATCGGCCGACCGGAGCCCGGCATGAGAATTCACCGCGGTTGCTCATCAGGTGGGCGCAATCGAACCGTGATCCGCGATATCCCGTAAGAATGAGCGCGTGGCAAACGCTAGGGAAGGACGACACTGATGGCGGAGAAGGCTCAGATCGGGGTCACCGGCCTCGCGGTGATGGGGCGCAACCTGGCGCGCAACTTCGCCCGGCACGGGCACACCGTGGCCGTACACAACCGGTCCTACGGCCGGACCAAGGAGCTGGTCGCCGAGTTCGGGCACGAGGGCACGTTCCTCCCGGCGGAGAGCGCCGAGGACTTCGTCGCCAGCCTGGAGCGCCCGCGCCGGGTGGTCATCATGGTGAAGGCGGGTGGCCCCACCGACGCGGTCATCGACGAGTTCGCGCCGCTCCTCGAGGAGGGCGACATGCTCATCGACGCGGGCAACGCGCACTACCTGGACACCCGCCGGCGCGAGGCGGCGCTCAAGGAGCGCGGCCTGCACTTCGTGGGCACCGGCGTCTCCGGCGGCGAGGAGGGCGCGCTGCACGGGCCGAGCATCATGCCGGGTGGCTCCCCCGAGTCGTACGAGGCGCTCGGCCCGCTGCTGGAGGACATCTCGGCGAAGGTCGACGGCGAGCCGTGCTGCGTGCACGTCGGGCCGGACGGCGCCGGGCACTTCGTGAAGATGGTGCACAACGGCATCGAGTACGCCGACATGCAGCTCATCGCCGAGGCGTACGACCTGCTGCGGCAGGTGGGCGGCAGCTCGCCGACGGAGATCGCCGGGATCTTCAGCGGCTGGAACGAGGGCCGGCTCGGCTCGTACCTGATCGAGATCACCGCCGAGGTGCTCAAGCAGACCGACGCCGCGACCGGGCAGCCGTTCGTCGACATCGTGCTCGACCAGGCCGAGCAGAAGGGCACCGGCCGATGGACAGTGCAGGCCGCGCTCGACCTCGGGGTGCCGGTCAGCGGCATCGCCGAGTCGGTGTTCGCCCGCGCGCTCTCCGGCGGTGCGGACGTGCGCCAGGCGGCGGCCGACGCCGGCCTGCCCGGCCCGGCCACCGCGGCCGGCACCCACCCCGGCGACCTGCAGGCGGATGTCGAGCAGGCGCTGTTCGCCTCGAAGATCGTGGCGTACGCGCAGGGCTTCCAGCAGATCCAGGCGGCCAGCAAGGAGTACGGCTGGGACATCGACCCGGGCGCGATGGCGAAGATCTGGCGGGACGGCTGCATCATCCGGGCGAAGTTCCTGGACCACATCAAGCAGGCGTACGACAAGTCGCCGGAGCTGGCCACGCTGCTGGTGGACGAGTACTTCCTGAGCGCCGTGAGCGGTGCACAGGACGCCTGGCGCCGGGTCGTGGCGACCGCCGCCACGCAGGGGATCGCGGCACCGGGCTTCGCGTCGGCGCTGGCCTACTACGACGGCCTGCGCGCGAAGCGGCTGCCGGCCGCCCTGATCCAGGCGCAGCGGGACTTCTTCGGCGCGCACACGTACCGCCGCGTCGACAAGGATGGCGCCTTCCACACCATGTGGGGCGCCGAGCGCAACGAGGTCTCCGCGTAATCGCGTCGGGCCGGCCCG
>DASWMR010000718.1:0-10411 GCA_036399635.1 Actinoplanes sp.
CCGCAGGTTGGTGTCGTCCACGATCACGCTGGTGTGCGCCCGCAGCAGCGCCTCCACCGCGGCCCGCTGGGCGTGCGTGACCTGGCCCTCCGCCCACTGCGTGAAGAGCCGCCGGCCGTGCAGCATGCGCCGCAGGTCGTCGCGGTTGACCCGGACCACTTTCGGCTGGAGCTTGCGCGCGAAGGTGGTCTTGCCGGAGGCGGGCAGCCCGCGCGTGATGAGCAGTCTCGTCATTTTTCGGTCACCGATCCACCCGCATCCCTTTCGCGGCGCCGCCCGGCCGTAGTCGCGACGGTACTGCCGCGGGCAGGTTGCGGCAGGTGCGGGAATGCGGTGAGGGCCGTTCACGTTATCGCCCGTGGATCAGAAAAGCCGGCCGATTTCTTCGAAGACCTGATGGCATGGCAGACTGGTCCATCGGCCAGTAAAGGTTCCGGTTCACGCCCGAGCCCACCGCCCTCGAGGGGCGGCGCGGTGCTGACTGCGACCCGGCGACCAGATCATCGAGAGGGACCGAGACACATGAAGACTGGAATTCACCCGGAGTACACGGCCACCGAGGTCATCTGCTCCTGCGGCAGCACCTTCACCACCCGGAGCACCGCCAAGGGCGCTGAGATCCGCGTCGAGACCTGCAGCGCGTGCCACCCGTTCTACACGGGTAAGCAGCGCGTGCTGGACACCGCGGGCCGGGTCGCGAAGTTCCAGGCCAAGTACGCCAAGGTGAACGCGGCCAAGAAGAAGTAACTGCTTCAACGGCGCCCGCACCCTGCAAAGGGGGCGGGCGCCGTTCGCGTGTGGGTAAAAAACTTCGTCGGGAGAACACCGTGAGCAAGGACCGGCTGACCACCCTTCTCGAGGAATACGCGGCGCTGGAGAAGCAGATGGAGGACCCCGCCATCCACTCCGACCAGGCTCTCGTGCGCCGGGTCGGTCGGCGGTTTGCCGAGCTGGCACCGCTGGCCACGACCAACGCCGAGCTCGAGGCGGCCCGCGCCGACCTCACCGCGGCGAAGGAGCTGGCCGCCGAGGACCCGGCGTTCGCGAGCGAGGTCGAGGCGGTCGCGGCCGCGCTGGCGCCGCTCGAGGAGAAGCTCGGCGAAATGCTGATCCCGCGCGACCCGCACGACGCCAAGGACGTGATCGTCGAGATCAAGGCGGGTGAGGGCGGGCAGGAGTCGGCCCTGTTCGCCGGCGACCTGCTGCGGATGTACACCCGGTACGCGGAGCGGCACGGCTGGGTGGTCGAGGTGATCGACTCGCAGGAGTCGGACCTGGGCGGCGTCAAGGACATCTCGGTGGCGGTGAAGACCAAGGGTGTGCCGGAGGGTGGCCACGGCGTCTGGTCGCGGCTGAAGTGGGAGGGCGGCGTGCACCGCGTGCAGCGGGTGCCGGTCACCGAGTCGCAGGGGCGGATCCACACCTCGGCGGCGGGTGTGCTGGTGCTGCCCGAGGCCGAGGACGTCGACGTGCAGATCGAGCCGGGCGACCTGCGGATCGACGTGTTCCGGTCGTCCGGGCCCGGCGGTCAGTCGGTCAACACCACCGACTCCGCGGTGCGCATCACGCACCTGCCCACCGGCACCGTGGTGAGTTGCCAGAACGAGAAGAGCCAGCTGCAGAACCGGGAGTCGGCCATGCGCATCCTGCGGTCGCGGCTGCTGGCCATGGCCCAGGAGCAGGCCGACGCGGCGGCTTCCGACTCCCGCAAGGCCCAGGTGCGTACGGTGGACCGCTCGGAGCGCATCCGGACGTACAACTACCCGCAGAACCGGATCACCGACCACCGGATCGGCTACACCGCGTACAACCTGGATCTCGCCCTCGGCGGTGAGCTGGACGCAGTGCTGGACGCGCTGGCCGAGGCGGACCGGGCGGCCCGGCTGGCCGGCGAGACGGAGATCAGCCGACGGCCGTGACGGTCATGACGGTCATCCAGCGATCTCCATGACGTCCAGTCGGCCGTTACGCACGCAGGCCAGGTATCGCTTCGCGGACTGGCAGCCGTAGCCGGCCATGTCGTCGATCGCGCCGAGCAGGTGCTGGCGGCCGGTGTGCAGGTCCCAGCGGGTGATCGAAGTGCGGTTCGGCGGTGACGTGGTGGCGCGCAGCAGCAGGATAGAGCCGGGGCGTTCCGAGTCCACCACCGTGCTGCCCCGGGCCGGTTCGCCGACCGGGCGCCCGGTGCGGGTGTCCACCAGGAGCGGCTCGCTGTCCGAACTGTTGTTGAGCACCATGCGGTCGCCGACGATCGGCCAGGGGTTCCCGGAACCCGCCAGCTTCCAGAGCCGCCGCCCGTTGTCCAGCTCGTGGGCGCTCACCGCGGAGCCGTCGGTGAGGCAGAGCGGCCCGCCGCAGGGGAAGGCGTAGCCGCTGGTGTTCTTGATGCTCCACGCCTCGGCCATCGAGTCCAGGCGGTAGACGGTCGTGTCGAAGATGTCCTGCCGGATGCGGTTCACCACGAGGAAGCCGCGATCCACGATGATGTCGTTGGAGTAACCGTCCTGCGGTCGAGGGGTCACCCAGGGCACCCGGGCGCCGGTGAGATAGGCGCCGTCGGCGTACCGAAAGATCTTGATTTGGCCGGTACCGTCGGCCGTGATGATCCGGGTGGGCTGGTCGCCGTCCCGGGTGATCACATGGTTCTGCACGCCGGGGGTCTCTCGCGACCAGATCGTGCTCTGGTCACCGAGCCGGATCAGCCGCAGCCGGATCGGGGCACCCTCGCTGGTGCGCTCGGCCAGTAGCGCCGTGCCGCCGCTGATCCAGTCTGGGTCGCCGGGCGCCCGCCAGAGTTCCGCGCCGGTGCGGGCGTTCAGGGCGATCGTCTCCCGCGGCGCAGGCGAGACTTCCGCGCCGGTATGCGGATCAATGGCCGTGTTTGCGGTGCTGGACGCCGGAGGAGAACCGGGCCCGGCGGTTGGCCGGTCGGTCGGCACGAGCAGCAGGCCGGAGTCCGGGACCGGCTGCACCCAGCCGACCTGGCCGGGCAGCCGCCTGATCCAGCGCACCGTGCCGCCGGCCAGCTCATAGGCGGTGAGTCGGGTGGTGCCCGCCTCCGCCTGCAGCAGGTAGGCGGTGTCCCGGGTGAGCACGGTGCTGTCCCGCTCCAGAGCCGGAACGCTCCATAGCGGACGGACACCGCGCGGTTCCGCTCGCACCGAGCCGGTGAGGGTCAGCAGGCAGAGGGCGGCGAGCACGGCGATCCCGACCTCGCGGACCTGGCGGCGCAGCACCGGACCGCGATCCGATTCGTCGTCCAGTGACCCCGCGGTCTCGCCGAGGTCGATGATGCTCATATCGTCGGTGCGCGGTTGGCGGCTGCGGCCGCCAGCGCGGCGCTGAGCGTGCGCCCGTTGGTGCCCACTTCGGACCATCCCGCGGCGAGGCTGATCGGCGTGCCCGGCACCAGGATCTGCCAGTTCTCCGCGTTCGCCGCCGCGGTGATCCGGCGGGACACCTCGGCCGCCTGGGTCGGGCCGGCGCCCGGCAGCACCACCACGAACTCGTCGCCGGCGAACCGGGCCACGAAGTCGCCGCGCCGCATCACCCGGCTGAGCACCCCGGCGATCCGTTGCAGCACCAGGTCGCCGCAGTGCCGGCCGTGCCGGGCGTTGACCGCGGTGAAGCCGATCAGGTCGCAGACCCCGATCGCCGCGCGCTCGCTGCGGGAGAGCATCCCGGTGACGTAGCGCTCCAGCTGGCGGCGGTTCGGCAGGCCGGTGAGCGGGTCGGTGAGCGACTCGTCGCCGTACCGGCCGGGGTCGCGCTGGGTCTCCTGGGCGTCCAGCCGGGCCGCGACCCCGTCCAGGTAACCGTCGCGGAGCCGGTCGATGTGCTGGGCGGCGAGCCGGAACGCGTAGCGGTCGGCGGCGTGCGCGGCGGCGTGGTCGCCGGCCGCGGCGTGGCAGACGCTGCGCAGCCGGGCCGGCTCGGCCGCGCCGAGGATCTCCGGCGAGACCGGCACGGCGTCCAACATGGCCAGTGCCTGTGTCGGCTTGTCGTGCGCGATGGCCAGGCAGACCTGCCCGAGGTGTCGCAGGTCGCGGGTGCGCACGCTGTCGCCGCCACCGGTCAGCCAACGGGCCGCGTCCGCCTCGGTCTCCTCACCCAGCGCGGCGCGGCGGGCCAGCGCATACCCGTACGCCGCGCGGCTGCCCGGCCGCATCTGATCGGACCCGATGGCGACGTACCGACTCAGCTCGGCGTCGATGTCCCGCAGCACCCGCAGGCAGCCGTCGGTGTCGCCCTGGTGGTCGAGCGCGACCGCATTGCGCAGCCGGATACCGGGTGCCGCGAAGATCTCCGGCGCCAGCCCGGCCTCCGCGCCGACCTGGCGGGCCTGCTCGATGGCGGTCAGCGCCTGGCCGTGGAAGCCCAGGTAGGAATAGGCCATCGCCAGGTCGTGCCAACCCCAGGCGGTTTCCGAGTCGCTCTCCCGCACCGCGGCCAGCGCGCGCGACGCCTGCACTAGGTGGGTGACGCCACGGTCCAAATTGCGCTGCAGGTGGGCGCCGAGGGCGGCGAAGGCGTGCATCTGGCCGCGCAGGTAGGGGTCTGTGGTTTCGCGGACCGCGTTCTCCGCGACGGTCATCGCGGTGGACAACTCGGCTACCCGGCCCAGGTTGATGAGCGCGCCGAAGCGCTGCACCACCGCGTACGCCCGGGTGGTGGGGTCGGCGGAGCCCGCAAGCACCTCGTCGAGGATCGGCAACGCCTCCGCGGACCGGCCGTTCTGCTGCAGGTGCCCGGCGCGGTGCAGCTCCGCAACGTTCTCCGCGAGCTGGTCCAACCAACTCACCAGGCGCCTCCCACCGCGTGTCGTGCGCCATGGACCGACCCGGCCGGCCGGCAGCGCACGTGACGAATGATGATTATGCCGTGGACCCGGACGACGAACACCCCCCGCAGCCTTCGGTACGGACAAGGCTCGGCCCCGCACTGGCGGCCGCGGCGACCGAACTCGCCGCGTCCGGGGTGGAATCGCCGCGGGTCGATGCCGAGTTGCTCGCCGCGCACGTGCTGGACGTGCCCCGCGGCCGACTCTTCCTGATCGACGAGCTGCGCCCGGCCGAGCTGGATCGGTTCACCGCGCTGGTCGCCGAGCGGGCTCGCCGGATCCCACTGCAGCACCTGCTCGGCACCGCGGCGTTCCGGCATCTGGAGCTCGCCGTCGGCGACGGCGTCTTCGTGCCCCGGCCGGAAACCGAGCTGCTGGCCGGGTGGGGCATCGAGCGGACCGCGCCGGGCGCGACGGTGGTCGACCTGTGCAGCGGTACGGGCGCGATTGCGCTCGCCGTGGCCGACGAGGCCCGGCCCGCCCGGGTGTTCGCGGTGGAGCGCTCGCCGTCGGCATTGCCCTTCCTGCGCCGCAACGCGGCCGGCTTTCCCGGTGTGCGGGTGGTGGACGGCGACGTCACCGACCCCGAACTGCTTGCCGATTTGCGCGGCGAGGTCGACGTGCTGCTCTGCAACCCGCCGTACGTGCCGGCCGGCACCGCCGTCCCGCCCGAGGTGGCCGACCACGATCCGCCGGACGCGGTCTTCGGCGGTGCCGACGGGCTGACCGTGATCCGCCCGGTGATCGCCCTCGCCGCCGCCCTGCTGAGGCCGGGCGGATCCGCCGGGATCGAACACGACGACGGGCACGGCGCGGCGGTACCCGAGCTGCTGCGGGCGGATGGCCGGTTCACCGAGGTGACCGCGCATCGTGACCTCGCTGGGCGGCCCCGGTTCACAACCGCCCGGCGCAGGTGATCGCGGTGCGTCGCCGCATGGCACACTGCACGATGTGATGCTCTACGACTGCCGCACCATCGCGGATCGTGACCGTGGCGTCGCCGCCGCCGTTGAAGCGGTGAAGGGCGGCGAGATCGTGGTGCTGCCCACCGACACGGTGTACGGCGTCGCCGGGGACGCCTTCGCCCCGCATGCCATCACCGCGCTGCACCGCGCCCGCGGGGCGACCGAGCACGTGCCGCCGCCGGTGCTGGTCGGCTCCCGGCACACGCTGGACGGCCTGGTCTACACGCTGCCCAAGGCGGCGCGCGAGCTGGCCGACGCGTTCTGGCCCGGCGCACTGACCCTCTACGTGGAGCATTCGCCGAGCCTGCAGTGGGACCTCGGGGACACCGGGGGCCGGGTGGCCGTGCGGATGCCGCTGCACCCGGTCGCGCTCGAGGTGCTGCGCGAGGTCGGCCCGATGGCGGTGACCACCGCGAACCGGGTTGGCCAGCCGGCGCCGATCACCGCCGCCGAGGCCCGCGACCAGCTGGAGTACGCGATCCGGATCTATCTTGAGGCCGGTGCGGCCGCCGACCCGGCGCCGAGCACGATCATCGACGTCACCGGCGACGTCCCGCGGGTGCTCCGGGCCGGCGCGATCCCGCTGGAGAAGCTGCGGGACGTGGTGCCGGACATCATTGCGCCGGAGGGCTGAGATGGCGCCGTTCACCGTTCTCCATGTGTGCATGGGCAACATCTGCCGGTCGCCGATGGCCGAGCGGCTGCTCGCGCGGGCCGTCCGAGACCGGAGCGGCCCGATCGGCGACCAGCTGGTGCGCAGCGTCAGCGCGGGCACCGGCGGCTGGCACGAGGGCGAGGAGATGAACCCGCCGGCGTCCCGGCAGGTGCGCGCACGCGGCGGTTCGGCCGACGACTTCACTGCCCGCAAGCTGCGCGGCGACTTCATCGACGAGGCCGACCTGATTTTCACCGCCACCGCCGACCAGTACGACTACGTGGTGGCGCTGCGCCCGGAGGCGGCCGGCCGCACGTTCGTGATGGGCGAGTTCGGCCGGCTGCTCGGCGCGGTCGACGCGGCCACCCTGCCGCCGGCCGAAGCGAAACCCGATGCGGTGTACGCGCGGGGGGTGGCCATCGTCGAGGCGGTCAACCGGTTGCGGGACGGCGAAGCCCCGCAGCCCGGCGACGACCTGGACGATCCGTGGGGCCGCGGCGACCAGACCTTCCAGCGGATCAGCGACGAGATCGAGGACACCACCGTCCCGTTCGCCACCCTGCTCCTGCCGTGATCGTTCGCCCGGACGCCGAGGGCCTGCGCCGCGCGGTCGAGATCCTGCATGCCGAGTCGGTCGTCGCGTTCCCCACCGAGACCGTGTACGGGCTGGGCGCCAACGCGTTCTCCGAGAAGGCGATCGCGGAGGTCTACCGGCTGAAGAACCGGCCCGCGTGGAACCCGCTGATCGTGCACGTGGCCACCGTCGAGGCGGCCCGCGAGCTGGCCGCGTGCTGGCCGGCCGTGGCCGATGAGCTGGCCGCCGCGTTCTGGCCCGGTCCGCTGACCCTGGTACTTCCGCGCGCCCGGCACCTGGGCGGGCACACCGAAACGATCGCGATCCGGATTCCCGCGCACGAGGTGGCACTCAGGCTGCTCGACGCGTGCGGGTTGCCGCTCGCGGCCCCCAGCGCCAACCGCTCCGAGGGCATCTCGCCGACCACCGCCGAGCACGTGCTGCGCAGCCTGCCCGAGGTGCCGCTGGTGCTGGACGGTGGTCCCGCGTCGTGGGGGATCGAGTCGACCGTGCTCAGCCTGACCACCGAGACCCCGACCCTGCTCCGGCCGGGCGCGCTCGGCCTGCGCGAACTGCGCGAGGTGACCGGCGCGATTGCGCTGCCGGATGCCGCACCCGGCGAGGGCGCCGCCCGCCCGTCGCCCGGGATGAGTCGGCGGCACTACGCGCCGCGCGCGACGGTGCTGCTGGTCAAGGAGGTGCGGGACGTGGACCGGGCCGGGCTGGCCGGGCCGGTCGGGGTGCTCACCTTCGAGACCGCCGACCTGGCCGGCGAAGAGATCCTGTCCGCCGACCCGCGCGAGTACGCCGCCGACCTGTACGCCGCCCTGCACCGGCTGGACGACGCCGGGGTGGCCACCATCCTGGTGCAGGAGCCACCGCAGACCGAGGAGTGGCTGGCCGTCCGCGACCGCCTGACCCGCGCCGCCACCAGCTAACCGCGCCGCAACCCGCGAGCCAACTCCGCCGCCGACCAGCCGGTCCAGCCAGCCGGGCACCGACCAGGCGAGCGGGAAGGAGTCGGCGGTCCAGCTCCTCGAAATCGGTGCGGCCCAGCGAGTGGACCAGGAAGTACGCCACGTCGACGCCCTCGAAGGCGGCCGGCAGCGTCGCCGGATCGGTCAGATCGCCCTCGACCACCTCGGCCCTCCAGACCCAACCGACGTCCCGCATCCGGCCGGCGCTGCGCGTCAGGCACCGCACCTGATGGCCGGCGTCGAGCAGCCGAGGTGCCAGGCGACCCCCGATATAGCCCGTCGATCCGGTCACCAAGCAGCGCATACTGCTGAGTGTGCCCGCAGGTTCACGCTAATAACCCATATGCTCGACTCGGCAGTTTAATCGGGGAGGGTTACGTGGACACCTTCTGGGGCCCGGACTTTGCGTCGCTCGAGAGCGCCGATCCGGAGATCGCCCATGTGCTCCTCGCCGAGCTCGACCGCCAGCGCTCCGGCCTGCAGCTGATCGCCAGCGAGAACTTCACCTCGCCGGCCGTGCTGGCCGCGGTCGGCTCGACCCTCACCAACAAGTACGCCGAGGGCTATCCGGGACGCCGCTACTACGGCGGCTGCCAGGAGGTCGACCGCGCCGAGCAACTCGCGATCGACCGGGCCACCGACCTGTTCGGTGCCGAGCACGCCAACCTGCAGCCGCACTCCGGGGCGTCGGCCAATCTCGCCGCCTACGCCGCGCTGGCCGAGCCCGGCGACACGGTGCTCGCCATGGAGCTGTCGCACGGCGGGCACCTCACCCACGGCAGCCGGGTCAACTTCTCCGGGAAGTGGTTCCACCCGGTCGGCTACCGGGTGGACCGGGACACCGAGGAGATCGACTACGACGAGGTACGCGACCTCGCGATCGCGCACCGGCCCAAGGTCATCGTGTGCGGCGCCACGGCGTACCCCCGGCTGATCGACTTCGGCCGGTTCCGGGAGATCGCCGACGAGGTGGGCGCCTATCTGATGGTCGACGCGGCGCACTTCATCGGGCTGGTCGCCGGCCGCGCCGTCCCGTCTCCCGTACCGCATGCCGACGTCGTCACCTGCACCACCCACAAGGTGCTGCGCGGACCGCGGGGCGGCATGATCCTGTGCCGTGAGGAACTCGCCCAGCGCATCGACAAGGCCGTCTTCCCGTTCAGCCAGGGCGGCCCGATGATGCACGTCATCGCGGCCAAGGCGGTCGCCTTGCGGGAGGCGGCACTGCCCGGCTTCCAGCAGTACGCCCGGCAGGTCGTCAAGAACGCCCAGGCACTGGCCGCCGGGTTGGCCGCCGAGGGGATGCGGCCGGTCGCCGGCGGCACCGACAACCACCTCGTGCTGGCTGACCTGCGCGAGGTGGGTGTCTCCGGGAGCGTCGCCGAGGCGCGCTGCGACCAGGCCCGGATCACGCTGAACAAGAACGCCATTCCGTACGACCCGGAGCGGCCCGCGGTCGCGTCGGGCATCCGGGTCGGGTCGCCGGCGGTCACCACCCAGGGCATGCGCGAGGGTGAGATGCGGCAGATCGCCGGGCTGATCGGGGCGGCGGTGCGGTTCGATCCGCAGACCGCGGCGGGTGCCAATGGGCTGGCTGAGACGGCCGACGAGGTGCGGGATCTGGTGCGGCGGTTCCCGGCGTACGGGCGTCAGGAAGTGATGGCGTGAGCGAGCGCGGCCACGAGTCCACTCCCCATGTGACTGAGCGGACCGCCAAGACTGAGCACACTGTGGGTGCTCAGCGGTCTGCTCCGGAGGCTGAAGTTACCCAAGTGGGTGACGTGCGGGAGCCGGGGCATGGACCGCAGGTGTCCGCGGCAGCCGAGCGAAGCTCGGAGGACGGACCAGAGGAGCGCAGCGACTCGGTGGTGACTGGGCGGGGCGTACCTGATGATGATGAGGATGACACCCCGCTGCCGGAGCTTCCGCCGTTGCCGGCGGATCCGCGGTGGCGGATCGAGCACATGCCGCTGGTGGTGGCCGTCGGATTCGCACTGGTGTTCTGCGCGGCGTCGGTGGGCTTTGTGGTCGGCGGCTTGACGACGGCGCTCGGTGCGGCGGCCGGCGTCCTCATTGTCACCATCGGATATTCGATGACGACGCTCTCCATTGCCTGGGCCGATGCGGTGCGGCCGGCGCTGGTGATGCCGGTCGGGCTGGCCGCCTATGTGATCAAGTTCCTATTGATCGGCTTCGTCATGATGGCGGTCGCGACCAACGGTTGGGACGGCGGCATTCCGATGGCCTGGGGCCTCGCCGCCGGTGCGGTGCTGCTGACCGGCGTTCAGGTGTGGTGGATCGCCCGCCTGGCCCGCCGGAACTTTCCCGCGGGTGGGCTGGATCGCTCGTGACCGCCCAGGTCACCACCTCTTTCGTGGCAACCGGCCGATCCCCCGCGCC
>DASWMR010000719.1:0-4091 GCA_036399635.1 Actinoplanes sp.
GCCCGCAGCCGCAACGGGTGCGCCGCGCCCAGCACCACGAGCCGGCTCACCAGCTTGGGATGGAACGCGGCCGCGGCCCAGCCGATCATGCCGCCGGCGCCGGCCCCGACGACCATCGCGTTCCGCTCGCCCAGGGCGCGGATCAGCCCGGTAACGTCGGCCGCCATCGTGTAGCCGTCGTAGCCGCGCGGTGGCTTGTCGCTCGCGCCGTAGCCCCGCAGGTCGATCGCGACCGCCCGGAAACCGGCGTCGGCGACCCGGGGCAGGATGTCGTGCCACGCCCACCAGAACTCGGGGAAGCCGTGCAGGAACAGCACGAGCGGCCCGGTGCCGGCCTCGACGACGTGGAAGCGGCTGCCGTTGGCACCGACGAAACGGTGTGTCCAGGGACCCTCGACCAGCACACACGATGCGTCCACCTGACCAGCCATGGCGTCCAGCCTAGGCCGTCGGGTCGAGACTGAATGCCGGGTGGGCACCATTCGGCCGAAACGGTCCCGTGGCGGGACGCTCAGCGGACGGGCTCGGCGGCGGTCATCTTCACCAGCTTCCCGGGCCACAGTGGATGCGTACCCGGGCTGTCTCGGTTCTGATGCGCATCCGATCGCCCTTGACCAGGGAGATGCCGCCGACGGAGTGCAGGGCGTAGACCGTACATTGGAGATATAGAATGGCCGGCGACACCGCGAGGGTGACGCCGGCCATAGGCAGCTGGCTGTTTAGTCCTCAGATTTGGCGGATTGCATTCCGGACGAGATCAGGTCCATTACCGCGGAGTCCTGCAACGTCGTGACGTCGCCCAGCGACCTGTTCTCGGCCACGTCCTTGAGGAGGCGCCGCATAATCTTTCCGGACCGGGTCTTCGGCAACTCGGCGACGAGCATGATCTGCCGCGGCTTCGCGATCGGCCCGAGTACCTTGGCGACGTGGTTGCGCAACTCGACTGTCAGCTTCTCGCCGGCGTCGCCGGACTGGTCGACGTTGCCCCGCGGGATCACGAACGCGACGATCGCCTGGCCGGTCGTCGGATCGGTCGCGCCGACCACCGCCGACTCGGCGACCGAGGGGTGCGAGACGAGCGCCGACTCGACCTCGGTGGTGGAGATGTTGTGGCCGGAGATGAGCATGACGTCGTCGACCCGGCCGAGGAGCCAGAGCGCGCCATCGCTGTCCCTCTTCGCGCCGTCACCGGCGAAGTAGATCCAGTCGTCACCCTGCTTCGCGCCGGCACCGAACCGGGACCAGTACGTGTCGAGAAACCGCTTGTCGTCGCCCCAGATCGTGCGCAGCATCGACGGCCACGGTTCGCGCAGCACCAGGAAGCCGCCACCGCCGTCCGGCACCGACTGCGCCTGGTCGTCGACCACGTCGGCGGAGATGCCGGGCAGCGGGGTCATCGCCGAACCGGGCTTGGTCGCGGTCACCCCGGGCAGCGGCGAGATCATCATCGCGCCGGTCTCGGTCTGCCACCAGGTGTCCACGATCGGGGTGCGGTTGCGGCCGATGTTCTCCCGGTACCACATCCAGGCCTCCGGGTTGATCGGCTCACCGACGCTGCCGAGCACCCGCAGCGACGACAGGTCGTATCCGGCCGGGATGTCGTCGCCCCACTTCATCATCGTGCGGATCAGGGTGGGCGCGGTGTACAGAATGGACACCTTGTATTTGTCGACGATCTGCCAGAAACGGTCTCGTCCCGGCGTGTCCGGCGTGCCCTCGTACATGACCTGGGTTGCGCCGTTGGAAAGCGGTCCATAGACGATGTAGGAGTGACCGGTGACCCAGCCGATATCGGCGGTGCACCAGTAGACGTCGGTCTCCGGCTTGAGGTCGAAGACGGCCCATTGGGTGTACGAACTCTGGGTCAGGTAGCCGCCGGTGGTGTGCAGGATGCCCTTCGGCTTACCGGTGGTGCCCGAGGTGTAGAGGATGAACAGCGGGTGCTCGCTGTCGAACGGCTGCGCCTTGTGCTCCGGGCTGGCCTGCTCGACGGTCTCGTGCCACCACCGGTCCTTCTCCGTCCAGGCGACGTCCTCGCCGGTCCGCCGCACGACCAGGACGTGCTCGATGCTCGGGCTCTGCGCGACTGCTTCGTCCACAGTGGGCTTGAGCGCCGACGGCTTGCCCCGCCGGTACCCACCGTCCGCGGTGATCACCAGCTTGGCGTCCGCGTCCTGGATGCGGGTGGCGAGCGCGTCCACCGAGAACCCGCCGAAGACCACGCTGTGGGTGGCCCCGATCCGGGCGCAGGCCAGCATCGCGACCGCGGCCTCGGGGATCATCGGTAGGTAGATCGCGACCCGGTCGCCGGCACCGACACCGAGCTCGGTGAGCGTGTTGGCGGCCTGGCTGACGAGCTTGAGCAGCTCGGCGTAGGTGATCGTGCGGGTATCGCCGGGCTCGCCCTCCCAGTGGATTGCGACCCGGTCGCCGTTGCCCGCCTCGACGTGCCGGTCGACGCAGTTGTAGGCGACGTTGAGCTCTCCGCCGATGAACCACTTGGCGAACGGCGGGTTGCTCCAGTCGAGGACCTGGTCCCACTTCTTCGCCCAGGTCAGCCGCTCGGCCTGAGCGGCCCAGAAGGCCAGCCGGTCGGCGTCAGCCTCCTGGTAGGCGGCTGCTTTGACGTTGGCGTCCGCCGCCAGCGCCTCCGGCGGCGGGAACTGCCGCGTCTCCGAGGACAGGTTCTCCAACGTCTCGCTCATGAGGGCGGCTCCTAAAATGCTGACGAGGGTGTTCAACTGCACACTAGTTCCGCTGGTGCGACCCGGCGAGGCTTGCGCGCCCGACGGTGCGCTGGGCGCGCCCGGTGACCGGCTACGGTGTCCCGGTGGACCCACTCGCCCCCCTGCTTGAGCTGGCCGACGTCGCGTCCGCCCTGGCCGAAGCCCAGGCCCGCGTCGACGCGGCGATGCGGCACCGCGCGCTGCGCCGGCATGGTGGTCAGGTCGCCGCCGAGGCGAGCCTGCGGGCCGCGGTGGCGAGCGCCGCACTCGAGGGGCACGCCTACGACCTCGACGAGGTGCGCTCCGGCACGGTGACCGACCCGGTCGTGCAGGGCGCGCTCCGGGTCGCCGAGAGTCTCGGTGGTCTGGTCGACACGTGGCCCCGGGCGCCTCGCCAGGTGCTGGCGAAGCTGCACGTACTGGCCGCCCGGGGCGTCGTGCCCGCCGTCGACCTGGGCCGCCTCACCGGCGACGCCGACCGGGTGGGCGCGCTCGCCGACCTGGTGGCCGGCAACGACCGCACCCCGCCCCTGCTGCTCGCCGCCGTGATCCACGCCGAGCTGATCACCATGCGCCCGTTCGCCGGCCCGGCCGGCGTGGTCGCCCGGGCAGCGGCCCACCTGACCCTCATCGGTCGCGGCCTGGACCCGCGTGGCCTGGTCGCCGTCGACGTCGGCCACCGCGCCCGGGAGCCCGAATACGTCGGCTCGGCGGGCGCCTACGCCACCGGCACCCCCGACGGGGTCCGCTCCTGGCTGCGCCACTACGCTGCCGCGGTCACCGAGGCCGCCGACCAGGTCACCGTGATCGGCGACGGCGTTCTGGCCACGGTCTGAGCAGCCGCTGGAATCGCCGGCCGCCGGCCTAGGCCCTAGATCTCGGGCAAATTAGAGCCGGCGTCCCGCGAGGGGCGCCGGCTGCGCAGCCGGTCCGGGTTATCAAGCGTGCACCTGAGTCGTTGTCGACAGTCCTGCGGCCTCTCGGCCAGGTGCCGCCGCAACGTGCCTACCGTGGCTGATCGCGCGTGGGTTCCCGGTGACCGTGCACGAGGCTCGCTGCCGGAAATTGGAAATCCAGCTTTCCAGCTGCGGTCCCGCGACTTCTTTCTACGCCGCTTGCCGCTTGATCGCTAGCCTAGAGCCCGACAAATCTGGCGAACAGAATTACTCAGACGTAATCCATCTACACCCGTCACTTCCGCCGTCCGCTGCCTATCGGTAGAGGCAGGTGGTTCTCAGTTCACTGCTTCCCGTCCGGCTATTCGATGAGCCCGGATGGGCGTTGATCGCCGGGCTGGCGGGGGTGCTTACGGCGGCGGTCAGGCTAGTGCTCGCGTGCGGCGGTGGCGGGCGTAGATCGCCAGGC
>DASWMR010000720.1:0-4529 GCA_036399635.1 Actinoplanes sp.
TGCTCGCCTCGGGCGTCGAGCCCGGCACCCCGGTCGCGGTGACCGGTGACGGCACCGGCGAGACGCAGTACACGACGACCTCCACGGTCGACAGTTTCGTCGCCGCGGCGCTCGGCTTCACCGGCCGGGTGGTGCTCACCGTCGGCAGTGACGTCGCGCAGCGCGACAGCATGAGCTGGTGGGAGAACCGCCCGCTGTACGGCTGGAAGGTGCTCGTCCCGCGCACCAAGGAGCAGGCCGGCGCGATGAGTGCCCGGCTGCGGGCCTACGGCGCGATCCCGTGCGAGGTGCCGACCATCGCGGTCGAGCCGCCCCGCACCCCGGCGCAGATGGAACGCGCGGTCAAGGGCCTGGTCGACGGCCGGTACGCCTGGGTCGTCTTCACCTCGGTCAACGCGGTCCGCGCGGTCTGGGAGAAGTTCGACGAGCACGGCCTGGACGCCCGCCACTTCGGCGGCGTCAAGATCGCGTGCATCGGTGAGGCCACCGCCGAGGCGGTCCGCGCGTTCGGCATCCAGCCCGAGCTGATCCCGGCCGACGACCAGTCCAGCGAGGGACTGCTCGCTGAGTTCTCGCCGCACGACGAGATCCTCGACCCGGTCGGCCGGGTGCTGCTGCCCCGCGCCGACATCGCGACCGAGACCCTCGCCGCCGGGCTCATCGAGCGCGGCTGGGAGGTCGACGACGTCACCGCGTACCGGACGGTCCGCGCGGCGCCGCCGCCGGCCGAGATCCGCGACGCCATCAAGTCGGGCGGCTTCGACGCGGTGCTCTTCACCTCGTCCTCGACGGTCCGCAACCTGGTCGGCATCGCCGGTAAGCCGCACGCCCGCACGGTCGTCGCGGTGATCGGCCCGAAGACCGCCGAGACCGCCACCGAGTTCGGCCTGCGCGTCGACGTCCAGCCCCAGCACGCCTCGGTGCCGGACCTGGTCGAGGCGCTGGCGCAGTACGCGGTCGAGTTGCGCGAGAAGCTGGCTGCGATGCCAGCCAAGCAGCGCCGCGGCTCCAAGGTCCAGGGCCCGACGGCGCTGCGGTTCCGCTGATGTCGTACCCGGATGTGCGTCCCCGCCGCCTGCGGCGCAGCCCGGCCCTCCGCCGCCTGGTGGAGGAAACCCGGGTCTCGCCGGCCGAGCTGGTCCTGCCCCTCTTCCTCAAGGAGGGGCTGACTGAGCCGCGCGCCATCAGCTCGCTGCCCGGCGTCGTGCAGCACTCGCGAGAGTCGCTGCGCAAGGCCGCGCACGAGGCGGTCAGCGCGGGCGTCGGCGGGCTGATGCTGTTCGGCGTGCCGCGCCAGGAAAACAAGGACGAGACCGGCTCGGCCGGCCTGGACCCGGACGGCATCCTGAACGTCGGCATCCGGGATCTGATCACCGAGGTGGGCGACTCCACAGTGGTGATGAGCGACCTGTGCGTGGACGAGTTCACCTCGCACGGCCACTGCGGCGTGCTGGCCCCGGACGGCTCGGTCGACAACGACGCCACCCTGGCGATCTACGCCGAGATGGCCGTCGCCCAGGCCGAAGCCGGGGCCCACCTGGTCGGCCCGTCCGGCATGATGGACGGCCAGATCGGCGTAGTCCGCCGAGCCTTGGACAAGGCCGGACATCAGAACGTCTCAGTGCTGGCCTACTCGGCAAAATATGCGGGCGCCTTCTACGGCCCGTTCCGCGAGGCCGTCGAGTCCACCCTGCAGGGCGACCGCAGGCAATACCAGCAGGACCCACCAAACCTGCGCGACGCCCTACGCGAGGTCGACCTGGACGTAGCCGAGGGCGCCGACATCGTCATGGTGAAGCCCGCCCTGCCATACCTGGACGTCATTTCCGCAGTCCGCGACCGGGTAACGGTCCCCGTGGCGGCCTACCAGGTCTCCGGCGAATACGCGATGGTAGAGGCCGCAGCCGCAAACGGCTGGATTGACCGCGAGCGAGTCCTCCTGGAGTCGCTAACCTCAATCAAGCGAGCGGGCGCCCAGATCACCCTGACCTACTGGGCCACCGAGGCCGCCCAGCTCCTACACGACCGCTACTAAAGACCGCAGGCCGCAGCGGACGGCATGGCGGGTGACCGGATGCTGTGGCGCGTGTCGTACGGTCGGCGCGTGTTATCGATCTTGTGATGGGGCATGGTGTCGACGTGGGTGACATCAGGCGCGATGAGCGAGAGCGGGTTCTCGGCGCGAGGGACGCCGCGGATGCGGTGCCGATGTCCGCGGCAGAAACGGCTGACTCGCGTGAGCACGACCTTCAGCGACGTGAGCGTCAGGCGACACGCCGTACGGCGGACGCAGATCAGCGCCAGCGTTGGGTGGACGACCGTGAACACGACGTCGGCGTCCGCGAGGTCGACGCAGATGTGCGCCAGGTGGACGCGGACCAGCGCGAGGTGGACGCGGAAACGTTGATGATGCGTCTTGGCGCGTTGGCGTTGGCTTCACCACGCACTCGTCGATCCAGCAGCGAGCAAGCTCAGCGCGGCGAGCTGCTCGAGCGCGACCGGCTCGTCCAAAACTAAGACCGACTGTGGGCGATCGGGTTGCGGATCCCTGCGGGCCGGGTACCACCGTGACGTGAGTACAGACCGTTCCCGGCGAGCAGAAGCCGGCGACCCCCCGGACGCCGACCCGGATACGGGTCTGAACGGGCTGGAAGAGCGCGTCGAGCTAGGCCTGGACCACATCGGTGCCATGATCAAGCCTCGGCTTCGGGGATGGCTGCACACCGGCACCTTCCCGGCCGCGGTCGCGGTCGGGGCGCTGCTGACCGTGCTGTCCCCGGATTCCGGATCCCGCCTGGCCTTAGCGCTGTTCACCCTGTCCGCGGCCCTGCTGTTCGGCATCAGCGCGCTGTATCACCGCGGCAACTGGACCGGGCGCGCCGAGAAGCTACTGCGACGGTTCGACCACGCCAACATCTTCCTCATCATCGCTGGCACCTACACGCCGTTCTGCGTGCTCCTGCTGCCGCCCGGACAGGCCCGGACCCTGCTGTGGATCGTGTGGGGCGGCGCGCTGGCCGGCGTCGCCTTCCGCGTCCTGTGGATCGGCGCCCCACGCTGGCTGTATGTGCCGGTCTACATCGCCCTCGGCTGGGTCGCCGTGATCTATCTACCCGGATTCTGGCGAGCCGGCGGCGCCTCGGTCGTCGCGTTCCTCATCCTCGGCGGCGTCCTTTACACCGTCGGCGCCGTGGTCTACGGCATCAAACGACCCAACCCGAACCCACGCTGGTTCGGCTTCCACGAGGTCTTCCACGCCCTAACCATCGCCGCCTTCACCGCCCACTGCATCGGCATCTCCATCGCCCTCGGCACCGCCTAACTATCCCGCCGGGCGAGTGGTGGGTTGACCAGTTTGGGCTGGTTCGGCCGCCCGAGACGTTTCGGCGGGCTCGGCGTGCCCGGGACGTGCAACGGCGTCGTCGTCACTGGGAGGTGCGGGGTGTCGAAGTATCGGTCTGTTGTTCCGCCGCCCACCCCGCGCGGGTATTGGAATCCGAGACCACAGCCGCCGGGTCCGTTCGAAGGAGCCCGGCGGCTGTGCGGTGCTGTCAGTCGTCGTTGCGGATCGTGCCGGTGGCGGTGGTGTCGGCCGCGCGGACGACCGGGTCCAGGCGGGCCATCGCCAGGGTCAGCTTCTCGGCTCGCTCGCGGGACCGGTCGCCGCGCACCTTGACGGTGAACGAGGTGGTGGTCTCGCCTGCGGCGATCGTCTTGCAGGCCACGTACGGGTCGAAGTCGGACAGCACGTGGGCGGTGCCCGGAAGTGCGGCGGCGCAGATCGTCAGCGAGTGGCTGAGCGGTCGGGACAGGGTCACCGGGAAGACCAATGGTGCGCTGCCCTGATCTCCCTCGGCCACGCTGGCGTCGCCGACACGCAGGCCGGCCCGCGACTGGAAGCGCACCACCTGCGGGTCGTGGTCGCTGGTGCCTCGGTCGCCGTCGGCCGACCAGTCGGCGTTGAGGTGCGCCGAGCGCATCTGGATCAGGTCGGCATACAGGTCGTCGTTGACGAACAGGTTGTCCAATGTCTGCGCCTGGCCCTCGAAGACGTACGAGTAGGCGGCCGTCGGCGCGTCCGCGACCAAGTCGTCCCAGAGGTTGTGCAGGCCGGCCTGGTACAGCGGGCCGAGCTGGTCACCCGGATTCGCCGGGACCGGGTCGTCCGGGCGCGGGAAGACGTTCAGGTCACCGCCGTAGATCACCCGGGCATGCGGGTGGGTCGCCGTGATGGCGGTGACGATCGCCGCACCGTACCCGGCCTGCTCCCGCCGTTGGCCGACGCGGCCGTCCGGGCCGGAGGAGAAGTGGTTGCTGATCGCCCAGACCTGGTAGTGCTCCTTCGCGCCGGGCGCCGCCTTGACGTCGAAGAGGCCGACCTGCGGCGCCCGGGTGTAGACGTTGCTGCCGTCCACCCCGGTCGACTTGTCTACGTCGGCCGGCAGCACCGCGTTCAGCGTCTTCGGGTTGGCGACGTCAGTGTTGGTGGCCAGTGGCGTACCCCGGTAGTCGATCTGCGGGGTGGCGCC
>DASWMR010000721.1:0-4554 GCA_036399635.1 Actinoplanes sp.
GACCAGTTGCAGCGGCAGACCGGCCCAGTGCGGAAACTGCGTTTCGATCAGCCGGCCGACAAGAACGCGATCGATGTGAGGGCGAGCAATCACCGCGGGCCGCTCCAACCAGAAGAAGTCATGACCATCAGAACGCACCACCGACCACCTGTCGACGGGTTTCCGGTACCCGCTCTGCCGCAGGCCTCGCCCTCGCGGCCACGAAATTCGCTCCATTCCGGCCGGCGACCCCGGCTAGTGGCTTCAGACGAAAGCGTGGCGGCCGGCCGGTAAACCGGCCCGGCTGCGGGCCACTTACACCCGCTGTTCGTCAACACGGTCCTCGTCAACGGCCTGATCATGGCGACCTCACCGCTGCTCGCTCTGCTCATGCTTGAGCGACTAGGGTTCGCGCCCTGGCAGTACGGCCTCGCCGCGTCCTGACCGCATTGTGGGGCTGCTGGCCAACATCACCAGCCCGCGCACCGCGATCGCGATCGCCGGTCTTCTCATCCTGACCACCCCCCTCCTGCTGCCCGGACGCGACCACACCCAGCACGAACATGAACCAACCCCCGGGGCGGGATCCGCGACCGCCGGGGCCGTCCCCGATGCCCAAATGCGATCACCCAGCGGGAGTGAACATCGCGCGAGCCGCACGTGAGAACCCCCGGCCGAGCCCGGGCTGATGCAGGCAAGATGCAGACATGGGAATTGAGATCGACGGGCCGTGGTCCAGCATCGTCGAGTGGCTCGGTGACTACGCCCCAGCGACGGCGGCCGGCTATTCGTCCGCCCTCGAGTGAAGCAACGCTGTCAGCCGTCGTCGCCGCTGTGGGTAGGCTGCTGCCCGCCGACCTCCAGCAGTGGTGGCGGTCAGCCGACGGCATGAACCGCGGGATACTCGACCCCCTGATCCCCTCGCTGTATACACCGATACCGATTGCCGACGCGTTGGAGATCCGGCAGTCCCTCGTCAACGTCTGGCCCGCGGACGAGGGCGACGACCTTGGCGAAGTCGATGAGTCGGCCGAGGTCGCCGGAGCGCCCAGTCGGGTTCAGGGTCAGCCAGGCGGATTGAGGGAATCGGTGAATACCGCCAGGATTTCATCGTTGTGCCCGTAGGCGGCGAGACGACCGGCGGCGATGTTGGCCAGCCGGAAGGAGAACGCCCGCTGGCCGGGGAACGTCTCGACCAACGGGATCTCCCGCGCAGGCCCGCCCGGCGCGCTGGTGAACTCCAGCCGTGCTACCGCGGAATCGACCATCCCGTTGACTCTTACCTTGGTCGGCTCCCGGAACGTACCGAAACGCACCGGCTCACCGTTGGCCAGGCGGGCACAGGTTTGCGCGGTGCGGCAGTAGAAGAAGTAGCGCGGATTGGCGGTGTCGGCCAAGGTGTAGGCCTTGAACGTCGGATCCGCCCCGGCGGGCAGCGGAAGTACCGCGAAACACGCCACCGCTGCAACGGCCGTAGTCGCGGTGCGGAGCCAGACCCGGCGCGAGCCGGGCCGGCGCGCCTGATGAACGGCGGTGACAGCGACCCCGCCGATGCCTGTCAGGCAGACCGCCACCACCGCGAACGAGCGGGCATTCTCGAACAGAAACTGCAGACCGGGGCGCAGCGACACCGCACCGAGCACACTTCCCAAGGACAGCACCATGACCACCAGCAGGATCGCACCGGCGGCCCTTCGCAGACTGCCCTGCGCCGCGATCATCAGCATCGCAGCAAGGACCGGCCACAGCTGGTGATGAGTCCAGGAGACCGGCGACGCCGCAACGGTGGCACAGCCGACCAGTACCGCCGCGCGGGCAGGCTCGCCGGCGAGAGCGACCCGGCGGGCATGCCACAGCGCGACAACGCACACCAGCGCCACCAGAACCGCCCACACCACCGGCAGCGTCTGCGCTGCCAGGCCGGCACGCATCAGCATGCCGTGGACCGACTGGTTACCCAGCGACGCCAGATTCCCGATTCTGGACGTCTGCAGCATGGTCCCGGTCCAGTACGTCCAACTGTCACCCGGCAGGGCCACCGCAGCGACCAGGGCACAGATGACGAAGGCGCCGACCGCGCGGACCGCATCGCGGGGCCTACGGGCGACAAGGAAGAAGACGACGAACAGCAGCGGTGTCAGCTTGATCGCGGCAGCCACCCCGACCAGGACGCCCCGATAGCGGGCAGGCGTCAGACCGAGAGCGTCGACCAGCGCCAGCAACACGATGAACACACTGACCTGACCGAAACGCAGATTGCTCTGCGCCGGCGCGGAGAGCAACATCGCACAGGCGGCGACCGCGACAAGCAACGGCCGCCGCCCGGCCGCGGCACTGAGCCCTCGACCGGCGACAGCGGCGATCCCAGCGATCGCGGCGACCGTCAGCACCAGCCACACCAGCCGCAACACCGGTTCGGGCACCAGAGTGATCGGTTGCAGTAGCAGCGCCGCGAACGGCGGATAGGTGAACGGGCCACCGTTCTCGGCAAGATAGCCGTACAACGGATGCCCATCCTGCACGGTCAGCACGGCGCCGTAGTAGATGTGCAGATCCGAGAGGCGACCATCCGGCGGGCGTTGTAACACCAGTGCGCAGGAGATCAGCGCAATGGTCCCGAACAGCGCCCAGACAGCACCGACACGGCGATCAACCATCGCGTCACGCTACCGTGCCGACCCAACCGACGAAAGCCGGCCGGTCCCCGAGCAGGCTCGTTCAACAAGTTGGTGTTTCTGGCCCGATTCGCCGGAGTTAAGCCCGGTGGGATGGGCACTGTGAGTAATGACGTCAGGGATTGATGAGTCCAGGCAACCGAGGCCGTCACCCACCTGACCCTGGCAATCACCACCACGGTCTGGGTGGCGGCGGTGAGCCTGATCGCCTGCAGGGACAGGCGCTGCGGTGAGTGCGGCGACAGCTCGGCTGATGAGCTACGCCCTACCGGGGACGTCGCGCACGACGGGATCTCCCGGAACCGGCCCGGGTGGCGGTAGCGCGGTCAGCCCAGCACCGGGGGATGACTGCCCGGCAGCCGGCCGGCGCCGGTCATCAGGACCGTGCGGTCGTCACCGGGTAGCGGCTTGCCGGTCAGCGCCTCGATGGTGCGGCGGCCCAGCCGGAGGGCGGACGCCTCGGGCGAGACGAGGGTGAGCTCGCGGGTCAGGTCCAGATGGTGCACGGCCAGCTCCACCGCCCACGTGGCCAGGAAGTCGCCGGTGGTCAGGACCAGGCCCTGGAAGCGGACGGCTCCCGGGCGCAGCGCGGTCACCGCGGTACGGACACCGGTCATCGTGGGGGTCAGGTGCCGGACCGCGGTGGTCGGGCGCCGATAGGCCGCACCGACCAGGCGGACGAAGCGCATGCCGGCCACCTCGTCGGCGGTGTCGTCGGTCGCCGGCGGCTGGTGCCGCCAGTAGGTGTCGGCGCCGGTGTCTGGGGTCGCATCGGTCGGGGACACCAGGCCGAGCAGCATCTCCTGCAGGCCCATATGGACATGCACGAGTACGTCGCCGACCGTCCAGCCGATGCAGTGGCTGGTCGCCATCATCTGGCGGTCGACGAGGCCGTCCGCGACCGCGGCGATCGTGTCGAGCTGGGCCAGGAACGCGTACCGTGCTTCCTCGTGATCCACCCGCATGATGGCATTCTGCCGCATCCGGTAGGCCGACCGAGCTCACCAGCTCGCTGCGCGGCAGGACCGGACCGGCGCGCCGCGGCCGGACTACGACGGTCGATCTCGGGACGAAGAGAAGACGACGACCAGGTAAATTGTCGGCGACCGTGGGTAAGACGAACGGATGCGGCCTGATCCGGAGCGTGCGCTCGAACTCCGTCTCGCCGTCGCGGCCGGCGGCGCGATCCTCTTTCTGGTGCCGTTCGCGCTGATCGCCGCGCTGATCGTCGGAAACTCCGGTTGGCTGCACGGGTCGGATCTCGGGGTGACGACCGCGCTGCACGACTTCGCGCTGCGGCATCCGGGGTGGGTGCGGTTCAGTGCCGGCTGGAGCTTCGCCTTTGATCCCAACGTGTGGCGGGCCGCCGCGCTCGGGCTGGTCGTCTGGCTAGCCCGGCGCCGATCTTGGGCGCTGGTCTGGTGGGTGGTCGTGACGATGGCAGCCGGCGGGATTCTCGGCGTTGTGCTGAAGCTGCTCGTCGGGCGGCACCGGCCCGACCTGCTGGAGCCGGTGGCGCGCGCCTCCGGGTTCGCGTTCCCGTCCGGGCACGCGTTGAACAATGCGCTGGGTGCCGCGGTGTTCGTACTGGTTCTGCTGCCGCTGGTGACCGACCGGCCGCGGCTGCGGGCCGGACTGTGGACCGCCATGGTGGCCATCCCGCTGCTGACCGGCCTCAGCCGGGTGCTGTTCGGCGTGCACTGGACCAGCGATGTGGTGGCGGGCTGGCTGCTCGGCCTGGCCGTGGTCGCGGCGACCGCCGCCGCCTTTCTGGCCGGCCGACGGCGATCCGGCCCGGTCAACCTGGCTGGGCGGGGTCTCGACCCTCGGCTCGCTGAGCCGGCCGGAGCGGCCACGCGGCCCAAGTAACGAGATCGCCGGTCGTCCGTCGGCTGCGGGT
>DASWMR010000722.1:0-7386 GCA_036399635.1 Actinoplanes sp.
CCGATCTGGTCAAGGTAACCGAAGGTCGGACCGATCGTGCGATGGCCGAGGTGCTGGTGCACGAGGCGCAGGGGGCCGTCCGCTGGTTGCATGGGCTGGGGCTCAGGTATCGGCTGATGTACGAGCGTCAGGCTTACGAGCGTGCGGACGGCTCGTACGTCTTCTGGGGTGGCCTGCACGTGGGCAACGTTGGTGGCGGTGAGGGGCTGATCGCGGACCACACGGCGGTCGCTGCCGGGCTGGGTGTCGAGATCCGGTATGGCGCACGGGCCACTGATCTGATGACCGATGGGGGCCGGGTCACTGTGGGCTGAGACGGTGGCGGAGCTCGCCGACGGCATGGGCGTTGACCGCGAGTCGTTCGTGCGTACGGTGCGCGACTTCAATGCCGCGATCGCGACTGACCGCCCGTTCGATCCGAGTGTGAAGGACGGTCGCTCGTCGCGTGTTGACCCGCCGAAGAGTAACTGGGCGTCGGCGATCGAGATCCCGCCGTTCTACGGGTACAAGGTGACGTGCGGGGTGACGTTCACGTTCGGTGGTGTCAAGGGTGACCTCGACGGGCGGGTGCTTGACGAGTCGGGGCACGCGATCCCCGGGGTCTTCGCCTGTGGTGAGATGCTCGGCGGTTTGTTCAGCGGCAACTATCCCGGTGGATCGGGCCTCGCGGCGGGGATGGTCTTCGGGCGGCGCGCCGGACGCGTCGCGTGATGTCATGCTGTCTCCCGGTCGGCAGCACGGCCGGCGGCGGCCAAGCGGCGCCGGTACGCGCTCATGACCCACGGCGCGGCCAGCGCCAGCACCGCGACGATCCACAAGCTCACCGTGAGTGGGCCGGAGACCAGGATGGTCCAGTCGCCGTCGGAGAGCGCGAGCGCTCGCCGTAGCTGTTGCTCCGCCAGGGGCGCGAGGATGAGCCCTACGACGGCCGGGGCTGCCGGCACGTCGGCTTGGCGCATGAGCAGTCCGACCAGCCCGAGGCCGGTGAGGATCAGTAGGTCGGCGATGGTGCCGCCGGCCGCGAAGGCGCCGAGGCAGGCGAAGACGAGCACGCCGGCGTAGATGCTGTGCGCCGGGATGGTGAGCAGCCGGGTCCACACCCCGATCAGTGGCAGGTTCAACACCAGCAGCAGGACGTTGCCGATGTACAGGCTGGCGATCAGTGCCCAGAGCAGGTCGCCGGACTCGGTGAACAGCTGTGGTCCGGGCTGGATTCCGTACGACTGGAACGCGGCGAGGAGCACCGCGGCGGTCGCGGAGGTGGGCAGGCCGATGGTGAGCAGCGGTACGAGGACACCAGCGGCGGCCGCGTTGTTGGCCGCCTCGGGACCGGCCACTCCCTCGATCGCGCCGTGGCCGAACTCCTCGCGGTGCTTGGAGAGCCGTCGTTCCAGGCCGTAGCTGAGGAACGTGGGCACCTCGGCGCCGCCCGCGGGGAGACTGCCGATCGGGAAGCCGAGGGCGGTGCCGCGCAGCCAGGCCGGCCACGAGCGCCGGAAGTCCGCCCGGGACAGCACCGCGGCACCCCGTACCGGCTCGACCCGGGCGCCGCCCGTGCCCGCGACAACGTGGCTGAATGCCTCGCCCAGCGCGAACAGCGCCACCACCACGATCACCACGTCGACTCCGTCGAGCAGCGACGCCACGCCGAAGGCGAGCCGTGGTTGCCCGGTCAGGGTGTCGATGCCGATCAGGCCGATGGCGGCGCCGATGACCAGACTCGCGGCGCCCTTGAGCAGGCTGGGCCCGAGTAGTGCGCTGACCGTGACGAACGCGACGGCCATCAGTGCCACGTATTCCGGCGGGCCGAAGCCCACTGCGATGTCGGCCACCACGGGCGCTGCCACGGTGAGTGCGATGGTGCCGATGGTCCCGGCCACGAAGCTGCCGATTGCCGCGGTTGCCAGCGCGGCCGCGCCGCGCCCGGCCCGGGCCATTTGGTTGCCCTCCAGCGCGGTCACCACCGAGGCGCTTTCGCCGGGCGTGTTGAGCAGGATGGAGGTGGTCGAGCCGCCGTACATGCCGCCGTAGTAGATGCCCGCGAACATGATCAGCGCTGCGGCGGGCTCGAGCCGGAAGGTGATCGGCAGCAGCAGCGCCACGGTCAGCGCCGGCCCGATGCCGGGCAGCACGCCGACGGCGGTGCCGATGGTCACGCCGATCAGCGCCCACAGCAGGTTGGTCGGGGTCAGCGCGTCGGTGAAGCCGGTGAGCAGCGCGTCCACGTCAGAACCCCCACGGACCGGTGGGGAGGGTCAGGCCGATCAGCCGGTCGAAGACCAGAAACGCCAGCACGGCGACGGTCCACCCGTAGGCCGCGACGCGTGCTGGCCGCGGGGCGCCGAGCAGGAGCGCCGCGCCGGTGAACAGGCCGGCGGAACTCACCACGTACCCCAGGAAGGGGAGCACGAGGGCGAACGCCACCAGGACCCCGACCAGCGCGGCGAGGCGCCAGAGGCGCCGGCCGTGCCCGTCGGCGAGAGGAGGGGTACGGACGACGCCGCGCGCCTGGAACACCAGGCCCGCACCGATCACGCCGAGCAGGACGCCGATCAGTACCGGCGCCGCGGCAGGCCCCATCGCGTCGTCCGACCTGCGCAGACCCGCCGCGTCGACGAGCACCGTCACCGCGCCGACGATCATGAGCAGTCCCAGCGCGGCCGAAGCGCGTGCCCGCGACCGTTCCCGGACCGCCGGCGTGGTCTCCGTCTCGGCGGTCATGCCAGCCCCATCTTGATCAGCACGTTCGTGACCGTCTTGCGCTCCTGCTCGATGAACTGCTCGAACTCCGGCCCGGCCAGGGTGGCGTCGCCCCAGCCCCGCCGCTCGAGCGTTGCCTGCCAGGGCGGGCTCTTCGTCATCCGTACGAGAATGTCCTCCAGGGCCTGCTCGTCAGCGTCGGTGATGCCGGCCGGCGCCACCACGCCCCGCCAGTTCGCCAGCTCGACGTCGACTCCCTGCTCCTTGAGCGTGGGTACGTCGGGCAGCGCGGGCAGCCGCTGGGGGCTGGAGACGGCCAGTGGCCGGACGGTGCCCGCTTCGATCTGCGCCTGAATTTCCGAGACGCCGGAGATGCCGGCGACCGCGCGGCCGGACAGCAGAGTGGACAGGGCCTCGCCGCCACCGGAGTGCGCCACGTAGTTCACGTTGCCGGCGTCGGCGCCGATTGCGCTGGTGACCAGGCCGGCCAGGATCTGCTCGACGCCACCGGCCGAGCCGCCGGCGAACGAGACCCCGCGCAGGTTCTGCCGCATCCGGGCGACCAGGTCGGTCATGTTCTGGACGGACGAGTTGGCGGGCACCACGATCACCTCGTAGTCGGTGGTGAGCCGGATCAGCGGGGTGGTGCGGTCCAGCCCGACCGGCGCGTCGTTGCTCTCGATCGCGCCGAGCATGATCAAGCCCATCACCATCAGCTGGGTGGGCTCGCCCTCGTAACGGGTGAACTGGCTCAGCCCGATGGTTCCGCCGGCGCCGGTGACGTTGTAGACCTCGGTGCGGCCGACCAGGTCGCGCAACGCCGTCTGCATCTCGCGCGCGGTCTGGTCCCAGCCGCCGCCCGGCGCGGCCGGCGCCATCAAGCGCATCTGGCGGCCGTCGAGGAAAGCGGTGACCGCAGCCGGCTCGTCGTCGCCGCGCCACAGCGTGCTCGCCATCAGCAGGGCGGTCGCCGTAGCGGCAGCCGCGTACGGTCCCACGCGCTTGAGCATCGGCCTCACCCACTTCCCGTGGACATCTTGCCAACATCTGTATACGGCGATGTACCTCGAATACTCAAGGGCATCAGCCCGCCCACGAGTTCCCGATAACCCTTCCCTCGTTCATGGAGCACGTACGGATGCTCGAGTCCACCGGGCGCGGCCGCGCGAGGCCAGCGCTGCTCCGGAGGATCGGTCGGCCAGCAGCGACCACTGTGCCCGCCTCGGCCCTCATCCCCGCCTGGCCGATCCCTCAATCTGATCGCGCAGCCGGTGCACAACAGGTGCCGCGCCCCGGCTGAATCCCGGACACGCGCTCGTGCCGCGGTCAAGGCGCGCCGTGAAGCGGCCGTCTTCCTGCGATGAAGCCGGGTGACCCGCTTGTCGAGCTGTCAGTTGGGTCCGATCCAGAGGGTGAGCCAACCAGCGATCATCCTGCTGGTACTGGCCGCAAGGGACAGCATGTCAAAGCCGTGAAGCCGTGGCGGCTCCCGGGCTCCTCGCCGCCCGCTACGTGGCGGGTCCGCACCGGCGAGGTGATCACCACCTCGTGGGCCTTCGCCGTCTCCCGCGCGCTCTACCACCATGGCCGGGCCGTCATCGCCGTCGCGGTGCTGATGACGCTGGTCGGGGTGGCCATCATGATCGGCTCCGAGGCGTACCGGGACGTGGTCGGGTTCAGCCTGTTTGGCGGATTCGTGCTGGTGGCGCTGCGCGCCAGTCAGTTCGACTGCATCGTGGCTCGCGTCGCTGCCCGGGGGACGTGACCCTCTGGCGGCCGCGCCGCGTTGATCGGTGCAGAGTCCGTTCCACATGCTCCCTCGGCGGAATGGTCCTGCTATGCGTGCCTGACGTGGTCCGCCAAGCCCGCAAGCGTGTGGCGATGTACCGAAGCACAGTGCCCGGGGGACCCCCGCCGAGCACCGAAACTTCCGGACTTATGGAACTCATGCGATCGCCGGGCGGGAGATGCGCGCTCAGAAAATCTCGCACGTTGAGCTGTGTCAGTGGCTCTGAACAGGGCGTGCGATCTCGCGGTGACGTTAATGGACCAGCAACTTTCCGGGGCCATTCCGTAACTTGTTGACATTCGGAGGGGTCGGACGAATACTCCATCCATCGATGAACGTCATCGCCGCTCGACCCCAGACAGTGGTAAGCGCTGGCTCTGCAGTCGTAGGCCGGACCACGACCGGCACATCTCCCGGGGGTGGCGGCCGTTGGTGGTGATGGTCGACTCGGCGATCGCAACAACGTTGACTGGCTGCTAGGCAGCCTCATCTTCGAAGGATGAACGAACGTGAATGAAACCCCGACCCACGCGAATCCCCGTCGCCGCAACCGTCGGAGGCTGGTCCTCAGCGGCGCCACCGTCGCCGTGCTCGCCGCAACCTCGGCAACTTTTGCCGGCGTCGCACAGGCCGAGGCGGACCGGACCGTCACTTCGAACGCGACCGGCACGCACAACGGCTACTACTTCTCGTACTGGAAAGACAGCGGCAACGTCACCATGAAACTGGGTGCTGGCGGCTCCTACAGCGTCCAGTGGAGCGGCATCAACAACACGGTCGTCGGCAAGGGGTGGAATCCGGGGTCCAGTCACACCGTCAACTACTCCGGCACCTACAGCCCCAGCGGCAACAGCTACCTCGCCCTGTACGGCTGGACCACGAGCCCGCTGATCGAGTACTACATCGTCGAAAACTTCGGCACCTACAACCCCAGCACCGGCGCCACCCGGCTGGGCTCGGTCACCACCGACGGCAGCACGTACGACATCTACCGCACCCAGCGGGTCAACCAGCCCTCCATTCAGGGCACCGCGACGTTCTACCAGTACTGGAGCGTCCGGCAGCAGCACCGCACCGGCGGCACCATCACCACCGCCAACCACTTCAACGCCTGGAAGAGCCTCGGCCTGAACCTGGGCACGCACAACTACCAGATCATGGCTACCGAGGGCTACCAGAGCAGCGGCAGCTCCAGCATCACCGTGAGCGAAGGCGCCACCGGCGGCGGCAGCGGAGGTAGCTCGGGGACGGCGCCGAATGGCTATCCGTACTGTGCCAACGGCAGTTCGTCCGACCCGGACGGCGACGGATGGGGCTGGGAGAACGAGGCCTCCTGCGTGGTACGGGGCAGCGCCGCCGACGCCTGAACCGCTGCCGCGGCTGCCCGTCTCCGTTTGCTGAGTTCCGCGCGCAGGCGGGCAGTGAAGGATCCTTGTTGAGTCGTCGACGCCAACGGGATCCTCACGTACGCCAGTCCGGCAGCACATCGGGTCCGGGTGTCTCCCGGCGGCGGCCGTCCGATGGCATCGGCTTGACGAGTGACACGGGCAGCTGATCGAGGCCGCCGCGGACATGCACCGGCGAACGAAGCCTGAAGGCGTGCGCTGCCCGCAGGCGAACACGTGAGTCGAGAGAAGACGGGCGGCCGGCGGGTGTCTACTGCCGGCCGCCGTCGGTTCAGCTGGCCAGAATGTTCCCGAGCGCGCATTGATGTTCGCGATCGACGTCGATCCTGCGGATCTGATCGGGCTCGAGCTGGTCGAGCGCCGGATGAGCGAGGAAGCCCAGCGCACCCAGCGGGTGGTTGATCGTGATCACGACGAGCCGGCGTACGGTTGAATATCGATCGGTGCGGAACGGAGACCCGACGATAGTTCGCGGGCGGCAGCGGTTGCCACGGTCACCGTGCGCGAACGTTGTCGATAGTGGCTACGCCGCCGCCGTTGAGGAAGACCCAGATGCCGCGAACGTCGGAGAGGTCCAGGGAGACACCGCTCGGGCAGTTGATGTCGTCGATGGTCTCCGTGATGGTCCGGGTGGTGCCCGCGCCGGTCCACGCCCACTTGCCGCCCTGGCACCAGGTCTGCGCCTCGCCGATTTGGAGTGCTATCTCGCCGCTCGTGCCGATCGGGCCCGCTTTCACGTCGTAGGAGAACGCGGTGCTGCCGCTGAGGTCGACCGGCTCGGCCAGAACGCGGCCGAACCAGTTGCCGCTGGTTGGCGTGCTCACCGCCAGCCCGTGCGTCCCTTCGGTGGCGAAGTCGGAGGTTTGTTCCACAGTGCCGCCCGAGTCGGGGTTGGCGATGGTGAATCCGTCGGAGCTGTCCTCGAACGAGAACAGGGTCCGGTCGGCCGGCCGGGGCGGATCTGCGGGACCGGCGCCGCCGCACGCGACGATCGCCTCGGCCCAGTCGGCGGGGGCGGGGCCGCCCTCGGCAACCAGGCGCAGCCAACGCGCGCCGGTCAGGTCCGCCGTCAGGGGCACAGCCGCGCCGCCGGAGGTGAGGGGACCGCTGGTTGCCGCCGCGCGGTCGTCCACGTACGCGGTGAAGGTGACTGGCGCGGTCGCCGCCGCCTGGTCGTCGACGCCCACGGCGGCGTTCAGCACGGTGCAGCGGCCACCCAGGAAGTAGACGATCTCGCTCGGTGCGGCGGTGCCCAGGCCGCGGGTGTAGTAGCGGCCGCCGATGGCGATCAAGCCACCGTCGGCGGGCGCGGCGCCACCCACGGCCTGATCCATCTCGACCGGTCCGGTGGCGTTCGTGCTACTGAACGGGGTCAGTGCGCTGAGGAACCAACGGCCCTGAGGGGGTGCGGTCACCACGGTTACCTCGATGGTCGTGGTGACCGTCGTGGTCCGGCGGTGCGGACCCCAGTGGTACGTGGCCGACAGCCGC
>DASWMR010000723.1:0-6328 GCA_036399635.1 Actinoplanes sp.
TGCTTCGACGCCGCGGCCGCGCTGATCAAGGCGGCCGAGGCCGAGGCGGCCGAGACGGTGGTGGAGTCCGACGCGACCGAGCGGGCCGCCCTGGAGCAGGCGCTCGGCGCGGGCGGCACTGGCCGGGGCGCGGCGGGTGCCACCCGCGGGTCCGCCGGTCAGCTCAAAGAGCTGGAAAAACGACAGCGGTCGCGGGCGACCCGGGCCAAGCGCGACGCGCTGGACCGCGCGCTGGTTGATCTCGCCGGCTTCTACCGCGACGTGCTCATCACCAATCTGCGGGCGCCGGTGCCGGTGGTGCACAGCGACGCCGCGCCGCAGTCCGCCGCGGCGGCCGGGAAATGGTCGCCGGAGAGCGCTCTCCGGCGGCTGGAAGCGGTGATCGCCTGCCGCGACGCCATCGAGCAGAACGTGAAGCCGGACATCGCGGTGGAGGCGATGATGCTCAGCCTCTGGCGAGGCTGACCCGAACGCCCCACTGGGCAAGCTGCCGCGCCCGGTGCGTATCGGTGAGCAGAGCAAGGCGGCAGCGCCGGTGCGTATAGGTGAGCAGAGCAAGGCGGAGCGGTTAGCGATGGCTGGTCTGGGTCTGGTCGTCGGCGGGGCCGTCGCGGCGCTCGTCGTCGGTGGTGCCCAGCAGCTCGGCCATCTCCTCGAGCGGAGGCTCTTCGCCTGCCGCCGGATGCAGGTCCGGGGCGTTCGGGTCGGGGGTCGGCGGCATCGTGGTGGACGCCGGGGGCGGGTGGCTGACCACGTCGGCCGAGAGGATGTTGGCGAGCCTGGCCTGGACCGCGGTGCCGATCTCGTCGGGCGGGCGGGCCGCGTCGAGCACCAGATAGCGCCGCGGGTCGGCGGCGGCCAGGTCGAGGAAGGCGTACCGCACCCGCTCGTGGAAGGAGCGTGACTCGCTCTCCAGGCGGTCGGTGCCCTGGCCGCGCGAGTCGACCCGGCCCAGGCCCACGCCCGGGTCCACGTCGAGCAGCACGACCAGGTCGGGCTTGAGGCCGCCGGTCGCCCAGGAGGACAGCCAGGAGATCTCCGGCACCGGCAGGGTGCGGCCGGCGCCCTGGTAGGCCAGGGACGAGTCGACGTACCGATCGCTGACCACGACGGCTCCGCGGGCCAGGGCCGGGCGGACCACGGTCGCGACGTGGTGGGCCCGGTCGGCGGCGTACAGCAGGGCCTCGGCCCGCGGCGACGGCGACTCGGACTTGTCCAGGACGAGGCCGCGGATGCGGGCGCCGACGTCGGTCGCGCCCGGCTCGCGGGTGACCACGACGTCCCGGCCCTCGGCACGCAGCGCGGCGGCGAGCCGTTCGACCTGGGTGGACTTGCCGGCGCCTTCGCCGCCCTCGAAGACCACGAAGATCCCGGTACGCAGGAACTGCTCGGCCGGCGACAGCGGTCGGCCGCGGATCGAGCCCCACAGGTCGGCCAGGATCGGTACGCCGCGTTTGTCGTCCATCTGGCGGAACGAGCCGATCCCGACCCAGATGCCGACCGCCCCGGCCAGCAGCAGCAGCACCCGGGTGAACGAGACGTCGACGTCGAACGCGCCGAAACTCACCCGGCGGGAACTGCCGAGGCCGACCAGGAAGCCGGACAGGGTGATGGCCAGGAGCAGCACCATTCGGACGCCGATCTGCACCACCGCGAAGACCCGGCCGCGGACCGCGTCGTCGACCTCGCCGTACAGCAGCGTGGTGCCGGCCAGGAACGCCATGCCCGCGCCGGCGCCGACGAGCAGCGCGCCGGCCAGCGCCATCGATAGGTGGAAGGCCAGGCCGAGGAACATCACCGAGCCGCTGGCCAGCACGATGCTCATGCCGAACCAGCGCCGGCGGGACAGCTCTCGGATGATCATCGGGCCTAGGCCGATGCCGAGTGCCAGGCCCATGAAGATGGTGCCGAAGAGCAGGTAGAAGGCCGCTTCGCCGGCGCCCAGCGAGGTGGCGAACGTCTTGGCCGCGCCGATCACCACACCGCCGGCGGCGAACGCGCCGAAGATCCCCAGGACCAGGCCGCGGACCAGCGGCGTACGGCCGATGTATTTCCACCCGTCCAGGAACTGGCGGCCCATGCTCTGCTCGGCCTCGCGCTGCCGCTCCGGCGTCTTGCCGCCGATCTCCTTGATCCCGAAGAAGACGGTGATCGCGGTGACGAGCCGGGAGATCGCGTTCAGGTAGAGAGCGATCTGCACCGGCTGGGCCCAGTCGGGCAGCACGATGCCGGACTGCTGCACGCCGGCGGTCAGGGCCGAGAGGGTCAGCGCGGCGAGGATCGGCGTGATGCCGTACGTCGTGACGAGCGTGAGTTGATTGGAGACCTCGATCCGCGATTTGGGGATGAGGTTGGGCACCGCGGCTTCCTTTGCCGGGATCCAGATCAGCGTGATCGTCTCGCCGACGAAGGTGGCGATGGTGGCCCAGGCGACCGTCATCCCGGGCGAGCCGCCGAACAGCGGGACGAGCGGGATGGAACCGTAGAAGACGAACCTGATCAGATCCGTGATGACCATCGTGTAGCGACGGTCGAACCGGTCGGCGAAGACCCCGGCGATCGGGCCGAGCAGGAGCGCGGGCAGCAGGCGTACGGCGATGGTCCCGCCGAATGCCGCGCCCTGGCTCGCGCTGTTCTCGAACTGGGCGGCCGCGAAGATGCCGGTGGCGAGCAGGCCGATCCAGTCGCCGAACGAGGCCAGGCTGAGCACCAGCCACAGACGCCGGAACGGCCGGATGCGCAGCACGGAGCGCAGCGCCGCCGCACCGGACAAGTCAACCGGTCCGGTTTCGCGCGTTTCGGTGTTGATGACCCTACCTCCCGTGATTACTGCCGGGTGCACTCTAACCGGCGACCCCGATGGGAGGGGGTCACGCACGATCGAGTGGTACGGAGATGAATGTCATTCGCGTTGCCCTCGACCCGAGTTACCGTGCTGGCGTGATGCTCGATCGCGACACCCTGCAAAAGCGGCTCGACCGGGCGACCGGGCATCTGGAGACCCCGGTCGCCGCGGTGGACCTCGCCGCCTTCGACGACAACGCGGCGCGGCTGGCAGCCATCGCCGGCGGCAAGCCGCTGCGGGTGGCCAGCAAGTCGGTGCGCTGCCGAGCCTTGCTCGAGCGGGTGCTGGCCACCCCCGGGTGGCGCGGCGTGATGGGCTACACGCTCGCCGAGGCGATCTGGCTGGTCCGCTCCGGGGTGAGCGATGACGTCCTGGTGGCGTACCCGTCGGTGGATCGCACCTCGATCCGTGAGTTGACGTCGGACCCGGTGCTCGCCGCCGCCATTTCGATCATGGTGGACCATCCCGCCCACCTCACCCTGGTCGACCAGGTGGCGCCGCCCGGCGAGCGCCCCGACGTGCGGCTCTGCCTGGATCTCGACGCGTCCTGGCGGCCCGGTCTGCTGCACTTCGGCGCCCGTCGGTCGCCGGTCCACTCGGCCGCGCAGGCTGGGGCGCTGGCCCGCCGGCTGGTCGCCCGGCCCGGCTTCAAGCTCGTCGGGATGATGTCCTACGAGTCGCAGATCGCCGGCGTCGGCGACGCGCCACCGCGGCAGGCAGTCCGCGCCCGGGCGATCCGGCTCATGCAGGCCCGCTCCTTTCCCGAGCTGCTCCGGCGTCGCGCCGAGGCGGTGGCGGCCGTGCGCGAGCACGCCGAGCTGGAGTTCGTGAACGGCGGCGGCACCGGCTGCGTGGCCGCGACCGGCACCGACCCGGCGGTCACCGAGGTCGCCGCTGGTTCCGGGCTATACGGGCCCACTCTGTTCGACAACTACACCGCCTGGAAACCCACGCCGGCCGCCTTCTTCGCGCTGAGCGTGGTCCGCCGGCCGGCACCGCGGATCGCGACGGTGCTCGGCGGCGGCTGGGTCGCCTCCGGCCCGGGCGAGCAGTCCCGGCTGCCGCAGCCCTACCTACCGGCGGGGCTGCGGTTCAAGCCGGACGAGGGCGCCGGCGAGGTGCAGACGCCGCTGATCGGGGCGGCCGCCGCGGCGCTGCACCCGGGCGACCGGGTTTGGTTCCGGCACGCCAAGGCCGGCGAGCTGTGCGAGCACGTCAACGAAATTCAGCTCGTCGACGGCGAGACAGCGACGCCGGCCCTGACATACCGCGGAGAAGGTCATGCATTCCTTGGCTGACCCGCTAGACCGTGACGCTCCGATGCAGATATTCCCGGATCAGGGCCTTGGCCTCGACGAGCACGGCCTCGTCACCGCCCTGGTCGCGCCGGAACGCCAGCTTGATGAGCGCGTCCGCCGCCTCCACCGACATCTGCAGCGCAAACCGCAGCCGACCCCGGTCGATCAATTGGAACTGGTCGACCAGCAGCTCGGACAGCCGATCGGCGATCACCGCGTTGTTGTCCCGCTCGACGTCGAGCAGGTGCACGTCGACCACGTCACCGAAGTGCAGCGTCCGGAAGCCGGGCACGCTGCGGTGCATGTGGATGAAGATGTCGATGGCCGCGTCGACGCCGTCCCACCAATGGGCGAACGTCTCGCTGCCGAACCGGTCGGAAAGACCCTGCAGGTACGCGTCCATGTTGCGCATGGCCAGCGCCTGCACGATCGCCCGCTTGTCCGGGAAGAACTGGTAGACCGAGCCGATGGCTACCTCGGCTCGCTCGGCGAGCAGCGTCGTGGTCAGGCCCTCGTAGCCCACCTCATCGACGAGCTCCGCGCAGGCGTCGAGCATGCGTTGGACCCGGGCAACGCTTCTGCCCTGCACCGGAACCCGGCGCAGGGGACCGGTGGTGACGGTTGGTGTCGACACGCGTCGCCACTCCCTCTCAGCAGTGATAATCGGAACGTTACTCGGATCAACGAGCGAGAGGCATCGACGGGACGCGGGGATACACCGACATTCCCGGTTTTGTGCGACTGTCCGCTCGTACGGAGGACAAAGCGAGAATGACAACCCCCCTCAACGCCCGGCGATGGATCAACTGGGGGGGCAATCAGCAGTCCCTCGCCGTCGACGTCCATATCCCCCGGACGGTCGATGAGGTGGCCACCCTGATCAAGGAGGCGGCCGGTTCCGGGCGACGGGTTAAGGCGGTCGGCAGTGGCCACTCGTTCACCTCGATCGCGGTCGCGAACGACCAGCGGATGCTGCTGCACCGGCTGACCGACCTGGTGTCGGTCGACGGGCCGCTGGTGACCGTGCAGGCCGGGATGCCGCTGTCGAAGCTCAACGCGACGCTGGCTGAGCACGGCCTGGCAATGCCGAACCTGGGCGACATCGACGCGCAAACCCTGGCGGGTGCCATCTCGACGGGCACGCATGGCACCGGCGCCGGGCACGCCACCCTCGCGTCCTGCGTGGAGGCCGTCACGCTGGTCACCGGTGACGGTGAGGTGCGTACGGTCGGTACCGACGACGAGATCTTCCCGGCCGTCCGGCTCGGCCTCGGCGCGCTCGGCATCCTGACCGAGGTGACGTTGCGCTGCGTACCGGCGTTCATCCTGCTCGCCGACGAGCGGCCGATGGCTCTTCCGGACGTGCTGGCCGGGCTAGACGACTGGATCGCGGGCAACGAGCACGTCGAGTTCTACTGGTACCCGTACACCGATCGGGCCCAACTGAAGATCAATAACCGGGTACCGGCGAACGACCGCCCGCTGTCCCGCTTCCGGGGCTGGGTGGACGACGAATTCCTGTCCAACACCCTCTACGGCGGCGTCTGCCGGCTCGGCCGGGCGATCCCGGCCGCCGTGCCGGCGATCAGCGCGATCTCCGCGCGGGCGCTCACCGCGCGCACCTACACCGATCGGTCGGACCGGGTCTTCTGCACGCCCCGGCGGGTGCATTTCACCGAGATGGAGTACGAGATCCCGCGCGCCGCCCTGCCCGAGGTGCTCGCCGCACTGCCCCGGATCATCGAGGCGCTGCCGTTCCGGGTGCAGTTCCCGGTCGAGGTGCGCAACACCGGCCCGGACGACGTCTGGCTCTCCCACTCATACGGCCGGGAGTCCGCCTACGTGGCGGTGCACCAGTTCATCGGCGCACCCTACGAGCCCTATTTTCGGGCGGTCGAGGCGGTCTGCCGGCCGCTCGGCGGCCGCCCGCACTGGGGCAAGCTGCACTACCGCTCGGCCGAGGACCTCCGCACCGCCTACCCGAAGTTCGACGACTTCGTGGCCGTGCGCGACCGCCTCGACCCGGCCCGGGTCTTCACGAACGCCTACCTGGACCGGGTGCTCGGCGCCTGACCCACCGGGGAGCCTGACCTCACTCGGCGCCGGCCGTGGCCTTTGCGGGCGCGGCCTTCTTCGCCGCGGCGGCCGGCGCGCCATTGGTCGCCTTCGTCGCCGATGCCGCCTT
>DASWMR010000724.1:0-2198 GCA_036399635.1 Actinoplanes sp.
GGGATTGGTCTCGGTGTTCTGCTCGTAGATCCGGCCGAGCGTCTTGAGCAGCTCCAGGCCCGCCGCCACCAGCAGCGCCGGGCCGAACAGGCGGCTCAGCGGCATGCGTACCCGCGGCACCGCGGTCAGCGCGCCGCAGACCAGGACCGTGTTCACCCCCAGGCCGAGCAGGAAACCGACCGTGGCGAGCAGCCACCTCGACAGGCTGACACCGGTGTCGGCCGCGTCGACCAGCCGGTTGGCGGCGATCGTTGTCCCGTACGCCACGGCCAACGAGGCGGCCAGCACCAGGCCCAGCCCGGCCAGCACGAGCAGATCGACCAGCACCCGTACGGCGAGGTGGCCCGGATATTCGTCCAGTCGCCAGGTCCGGCGGATGGAGGAGCGCAACGCGTCGATCCAGAACCAGCCGGTGACCGGCAGGCCGATGAACGCGATCACGCCGGCGGTGCGCCGCGCGTGCAGCAGCATCGGCACGTCCAGGCGGGCCGGGTCCACGGCGAAGTAGGCGGCCACCGAACGCACTATCGCCGCGTCGTTCAGGACGAACCCGAAGACCGCGAACCCGAGCAGCCCGAGCGCGAACATCGCGAAGAAGGCGTAGTACGTCACCGCGGCCGCGAGCCGGCCGCCGTCGGCATCGTCGTACCGCAGGCCGGCCCGGACCAGATGGTCCAGCCAGCCGACGCGGCGGCGGAGCGCCCGCCAGGCCACCGGGATACACCGCACGAGATGCCGAGCCACGAGCCCACCGGTACCCGGCGGCCGGACCGTTCACGCCACCGGCCGACACGATGATCGCTCCCCGGCTTTTAGCGCGGCCGATCGGGGGTATGCGGCCGGGTATGACGAACAGTGACGAGGGTGTTTGGCGCGACGAGCAGAAGCTGCCGTTGTCCGAGCTGGCCCAGGCGATGGCGACGTATTCCCAGGACGGTCAGGTGGACGACCTGACCGGCTCGGACGCCGGCGCCGAGGCGGAATATGGGGACGGGGCGAGCGCCGGACGCGGGGAGCCGGCCGACCCCGGCCCGGGCGACCCCGACCCGACCTCGGCGGCGGGCCGGGGGCTGCGGCCGTCGCCGGACGGCACCTCGGCCGGCGGGCGGAGCGGGCCCAACTGACCGACGAACCTCCGTCGGGTGGCTACTCCGCGTCGTAGCGTTCCAGATCAGGGTCTTCCCGGTAGTCGCTGACCACCTCGACGGCCTCGGTCTGCGGACTATAGGCGGGGTCGAGCCGCACCAGATCCCATTCATTGATCCAGGCCCGGACGTACTGCCGCATGCGGGTGGCACCGAGCCGCTCCAGCCCTGGCACGTCGGGCGGTTGCCAGCCGAATGCCTCCCCGTGCAACTCGCGCAGCCGGGCGTACACCTGTTTGAGCTCACTTTCGTCCGGTGACGTGAGCAGATGCGTCTCCCGGTCAATGATGCGCATTCCGGCCTCGGCTGCCGTCGCGAGCTCGGCCGCCTCCGGGGTGCCTTTGGCACGCAACCGTTCCGGTACGACGTGGCGATCGTTCCGCCCGGTGATCACCGCCGCTTCGTAGTCGTCGGTCATCGCGAACACCGCGGCCATCGGCGTGCCCTTCCCGCTATGCCCGCCCCGCATCCAGCGCGCCAGTTCGGCATACGATTTGGCGCGCTGAAGCAGCGAGTACCGGCCGATGAGCTCCACCTCGTCGAAGAGGACGAGCCAGCCCGGCGAGCCGCCCGCGGCAAGCAGCCTGGCGGCGAACCGCAACCGCTGGCGCGCCAGCTCGGCAGCCGCGACGGCCGGGAGCGCGGGCCGCTGCTCACCGATCTCCTTCAACCTTTTCCGCAGCTCCGGAACCGCGATCGGGTCACCTGACCAAAACCGCAGAATCGTCTCGGCGTACGCCGCGTCGCGCTCGCGCAGGTGAGCGAAGAGCGTGAGGGTCGCCGGGAACCGCTCGTTGAGTCCGGACCCGGTCGACGAAGACCAGCGCAGCAACTCGGCGAAGGGCCGGGCGTCGAGGTCGAGACCGACCGCCGCCTCGATGATCGCCGGGCGGGCCTGCCCGGCCCGCAGCGCGGAGTCGGCCGCTGCCCGGAACACCTTGGCCGGATCGTGCAGCGGTGTCTCCTTGCTGATCACGACCCGGCTTACCGTCCAGCCGGCGTCGAGCGCGAGCCGGGACAGGTGCTCCAGCAGATGACTCTTGCCCGATCCGA
>DASWMR010000725.1:0-2766 GCA_036399635.1 Actinoplanes sp.
CGTAGGTTCGAAACCTACCGCGCCCACCAAGAAGCCCTACCAGGCATCGCCTCGTGATCCGCCAAATAGGCCCTAGCCGATGGTGGCGTCGTCGGTGATCTGCACGGTTCGGGCGAAGCGGGGGGCGTAGAAGTTCGAGAGGCAGGTTGCGGCTCGCTGGCACACCTTCAGGTCGAACGGTGCGTACGCCATGAACCAGGCGAGCTTGCGGTCGCGTTCCTCGGTGGACAGGTTGACGGGGTGGAATTCGGCGGGGTAGCCGAGGTAGCCGGACGTGCTGTGCTCCGAGAGGTATTGACGCTGCGCTTTGTACGTGAAGTAACCGACGGTGTGGTGATCGGCGTGGTCGCCGTCGCCGTAGTCGCCGGCGAAATCGAGAGTGCGGATGTCGTCCGGCTGCAACAGGTCCATCAGCGAGGTGAGCGTACGGACCAGGCCGGTGCGGGTGTACCTGTCCGTTGAGTCGAGCGGCCGGACGGTCGGGATCTGGCCGCGCCACAGGCTGCGCAGGTTTTCGCTGGGCCGGGCCTTGTTGCCATGGCCGTCCGCGAGGCGCAGGAAGAGCAGGGCGACACGGGTGCCGGCCAGGCTGCGCCGCTGGATGCGGTGCCCGGCGAGATTGACCGTGTCTGCCGCCCATTTGCCGGGTACCCCGGCCATCGCTGCGTAGGCGGCCATCGCCCCCTGCTCGCGTCCACGCCAGTAAGCGGAACCGCGCCCGGCGTCACCGGCGGTCACGAAGACCGTGACAACCCAGCGCCCGGCGGCGATGTCGTCGCTCACCGCCGGGTTCATGAAGAGAAGGTCGTCGTCCTGGTGCGCCACGACGTTGAGCGTCCGCAGATCGGCGCCCGTCTCCTCGGCAGGCGTCGGCTCGACCGTGCGGGACTCCGGCGAAGGGGTGACCGCCCGGCCTCCGGTGGTCGGAACCACCCGGCCCACCAGGCCGGCGGCGCGGGTGGCCGGACGCGGGGACGCCGATCCGATGGATTCCCGAGGCGTCGACATCGGACCCACCGACTCCACCGGCTGCGGATGAAGCGGCCCGGCCGCAATCGCCCCAGGGGCCAACAGAAGCACTGCTGCGACGACGGTGCCGGCGAGAACACTCCGTCTGCCCGCCCGCACCATCCTGCCGGTGTCCCGATCACTCATGCCGCGCCCCCTGCTCCCCGTCGGTGAATCAGCGCGACCCGTATCGGTTTGTCGAGCGCCCGCTTAAGCGCTCAACCGTCCCGCAATCGACCCGCACCATCGTCGAGACCGATGCCTTCGCGCCACCCGCCCGGTCCGATTCCGAAATGCCGTAGGCGATCGGATGAGGGCCGGCCCCGCGGGGTCCAGCCGACCCGGCGATGGCCCTTGGACGGCCCGCTGCGGCCATGCAGCCGCGGCGCCCTCCGGGTGGGGATCCGGTGGTGCGTATTGGTGAGCAGAGCGAGGTCAGTCAGCGCGGTGGGAATGTCTGCCGGCTGCCGGCCGCCGGCCGCGTGGTGCAGGCGGCGGGCATGACGAAGGGCTGGGCGCCGATGACGCCCAGCGGTGGGGGGATGCTGGCGGTCGTGCGGTGCGGGCCGTGGCCGGGCGTTCTGATGAGGTGGGCGCGCCCGGTCACGGCCGGCGGTCAGGGACGGTTGGCTTCGGCGGGTGGGCCGGCCGCGGGCGCCCGGCCGCGGTTGTCAGGTCGTCGGGGGATGGCCGCCGGGTGGGGTCGTCGGGGGAACCTCGTCGGGGGCCGCCGGCGTCGGTGGTGCGGTGGCGGCAGTGTTGTCGGGGGGTGCGGGCGGCCGCCAGCGGCCGCCGGGGGCGAGCACACCGAGGTGCTCCAGGCGGGAGCGGATGCCGCCGTTGCTGCGGCCGAACTCGGCCATCAGCTCGCGCGGGCGGGCGCCGGCGCGGTAGCGGGCCACCAGGCGTTCGTCGTCCTCAGAGGTCCAGCGGACACCCTGGTTGGGGTGGCGGCTCTGGCGGTCTGGGGGTGGGGCCGACCGGATCCGGACCGGTGGCTGGGTCATGGCGATCAGGCCGGCCAGCGTGGAGACGAGCACATCGGTCAGGCCGGTGAGGTCGGCGGGCGCCAAACCGCCGCTGATCTCGCTCACCACGCGGCCGTCGCCGTCGCTGCTGACGATGCAGAGGTCGATGCGGTGGTCGTCGGTGGGGAAGGCGGTGACCTGGTAGTCGATGTCACCGAGCACCAGGCGACGGTCGAGGGTGATGGGGGCCGATTGGAGGGCGGTGTCATTCATGGGGGTGACGCTAGGGCTACCCTCCGACAGTTTTCGGAGTGTGGCCGGCCGGGTCGGCGGCGCCGTCGCGAGGCGGTGTCCTACACCCGGGCCAGCCACTCGCGGTTGTGCGTGGCGATCACCCAGCGGCCGGAAGAGGCCGGCGGGGAAGTGCACCGGCAAGCACCCCGGCTGCACCCGGCCGTGTCTCAAGTCGCCCGGGCGGGCACCGATCATCGTGGTACCGGCGGGGAGTTCCCGCCGGTGGGCGGGCACCGGTCGGAATCCCCTCGGCGATCGGGCCCGCCCGGCCGACCTCGCGACGGGAGCTTCGATGCCTACGGAACTGCACATCGGCATCGACTCGGAGAAGGTCGTCGTGGCCGCGTACCCGGTCAAGCTCCGCACCGGACGGGCCCGTCGGCACCGGGCCGGCTCGCTCACCGAGATCGTGCCGATCGCGCCCACCGGGCGCAGTCGTGAGGCGCGCGTGACGTTCGCCGCCCGCCTGGGCATTCCGCTGTTCTTCGCCTCCATT
>DASWMR010000726.1:0-6291 GCA_036399635.1 Actinoplanes sp.
GCGGCACGCGGTCGGCGCCGCCGGCACCGCGGCCGGGCGGGCCTGGGCGCGGCTGCTCCTCGATCGGGCGCCGATCCCGGCCACCGGCACCGACCCGTTGAGCTCGCGGGAGCTGGCGGTGCTCCGGCTCCTCGACAGCGAGAAGACCGGACCGGAGATCGCCCGCGAACTCTTCGTGTCGCTCAACACCCTGCGGACGCACACCAAGCGCATCTTCACCAAGCTCGGCGCGACCTCCCGGGCCGCGGCCGTTCGTCGGGCCCACGAACGCGGGCTGCTCTAACGGCGCGGGTCACCACCGTAATCACCTCATGTGGGGACGCCGGCCGGGCCCGCCGCCTCGTAGGTTCCAGGTGTCCCCGCGGCGTCGCCGCGGACCAACCCGGAAGGTGCCACCATGGCGATCTCCGCGACCACCCTGACGCGTACGGCAAGCATCGCCGCCGCCGCAGCCGGCCTGATCTTCATCGGCGTCCAGATCAACCACCCGCCGCTCGACGTCACCACGGTCGCCAGCACCGAGGTGGTCGTCCGTGACTCCCTCAAGGTGCTGATGGCGGTTCTCGCCCTGGCCGGACTCACCGGCATGTATCTGCGCCAGGTCAGACCGGCCGGCGTGCTCGGACTGATCGGGTACGTCCTGATCAGCGCCGGCTATCTGCTCATCCTCGGCACGTCGTTCGTCGCCACGTTCGTCCTGCCCGAGATCGCCGCGACCGACCCGTCCTACGTCGACGCCGTCCTCGCCGTGGCGAACGGCCGGACCACCGACGCGGACATCGGGCTGCTGCGGCTCGTGTTCCAGGTGCAGGGCTTCGCCTATCTGGCCGGCGGTCTCGTCTTCGGCATCGCGCTGTTCCGGGCCCGCGTCCTCGCCCGCTGGGCCACCGTCCTGCTCGCCGTCGGCGGGCTGGTCTCCGCCGCGGTCACCGTCATGCCGGACGCCTTCTACCGGCTGCTGGCCTTCCCGACCGGCGTCGCGATGATCGGCCTGGGCTACTCGCTCTGGCGCACCGCGCGCACCGCCCCCACTCCGCAGTCCCCCACACCGCAGTCCCCCACACCGCAGCCCGCCGTCGACCGCGCACCCCGGCCGGCCGCGGCCGGCCGGGCATGACCTCGCGCCACCCGACCAGCTACGAACTCCGGATCGACGGACACCTCGAGGAACACTGGTCGGCCTGGTTCGGCGGCCTCACCCTGACCCGGCACGGCGACGGCACCACCACCATGCGCGGTGCCGTCGCCGACCAGGCCGAGCTGCACGGCCTGCTCGCCAAGATCCGGGACCTCGGCGCACCCCTGCTCTCGGTCCGGTCCGATCCACCGGAGTCCTGATCGCCGGTGGTGTCAGGAGCTGGCCGCGGCGGCCGACTGGGCCTGCCAGAGCGCGATCTGGACGCCCACCACGAAGACCTGCACCGGCAGCGGCATGCCGGGCAGGTCCGCCTGGATGGTGCCGGACCACGCGCCCGGTGGGCTGGTCGGAGCAAATGGGGGAACGGCGCGAAATCCAATTTAGAAGATTAACAAAAGGTGATGTTGAGAAAGCTCCCAGGTTTCCTTGAGGTTTCGGCTGCGCGGATTGCGCCTATCATTGGCATCGAATTGCGTCTATAGATGGGACCGCTATGAACCGCCTCCGCAAGACGGCCCTCACCACGGGCCTCGCTGCCGCCCTGCTGGCCGGCCCGCTCGGCGTCGCGGCCAGCGCCGCGCCCACCGCCACGATCACGCTGACCGGCACCAGCGCCACCGTCAGCGGGAGCAACGTCACCGTTTCCGGCGGCGCGGTCACCATCACCGCGCCCGGGTCCTACGAAATCAGCGGCACGCTCACCAACGGATCGGTCACCGTCAATTCAACGGCCACCGGCACCGTGGAGTTGATCCTCAACGGCGCCTCGATCACCAGCGCGACCACCGCCCCGGTGAACGTGTCGAGCGCCACCCAGGTCACCGTCACGTTGGGCGCGGGCACCAGCAACACGCTCACCGACGCGGCCGGCCACAGCACCGACACCGCCGGCGAGCCGGACGGCACCCTGTTCAGCAAGTCCAACCTGACCATCGGCGGCACCGGGTCGCTCAGCGTCCGCGGCAACTTCGCCGACGGCATCGTCAGCAAGGACGACCTGGTGATCGAGTCCGGCACCATCACGGTGAATTCGGTCGACGACGGGATCCGCGGCACGAATTCGGTAACCGTCAACGGCGGCACCGTCAACGTCACCTCCACCGGCGGCGACGGCATCAAGTCCTCGGAGACCACCGCCGGCAACGGCATCACCGCGATCACCAGCGGCACCGTCACGGTGTCCGCCGCCGACGACGGCATCAAGGGCGAGAACGCCCTGAACATCTCCGGCGGCACGGTGCACGTCACCCGCTCCACCGAGGGCCTGGAGGCCACCCAGGTGACCCTCAGCGGCGGCGCCACCACCGCGGTCGCGAGCGACGACGCGGTCAACGCCTCCCAGGAGGGCTACGAGGGCGAGACCGTCGCCCCGAACGCGTTCATCCGGGTCACCGGCGGCAGCGTCGTCGCCGACGGCGGCACCGACGCCTTCGACTCCAACGGCACGCTCACCTTCGCCGGCGGCACCGTCGCGGCGGCCGGGTCGGCCACCGTCGGCGGCGGCGAGGGCGCGATCGACTCCAACGGTGCCCTCGCCTTCACCGGCGGCACGGTCGCCGCCTCCGGGCGGACCTCGCTGGCCGTGTTCTACACCGTCGCCAACAACGCCCAGGGCTGGGTGGCGCCGAAGTTCACCACCAACTACGCGGCCGGCACCATCGTGCACATCGTGTCCGGCACCACGGTGCTCGCCTCCTACCAGGGGCCGAAGGCCTTCCGCGAGGTGCTCGTGTCGTCCAGCCGGATCACCAACGGCCAGTCGTACGACGTCTACGTCGGCGGCAGCGTGAGCGGCACCGGGGTCGGCGGGCTCTACCCGAGCGGCAGCATCACCGGGGCCACCCGGGTGCTGACCGGCGTCGTCGCCGGCCAGTACACCCGGCAGTGACGTCCCTGGCCCGGGCGCGCCGGCGGTGACGAGCCACCCCGCGCCCGGGCCAGGACAGTCGGCCTGATTCGCTACGGACCGGTGGTCGGTAGCCGATTGCCTTCGGTATGACCGCCCGCCGGCCACCCGCTCCCCGCCGTTACGTGATCGCCACGGCCGGCGTCGCGATCCTGTCCACGATCTGGTATCTGGCGCACCTCGCGCTGGGCTGGGGGCCACCGGAGCTCGCGTACCTGGCCCCGCCACTCGCCTCCACCAGCGGCGCGGTGGCCGTGTTCGCGCTCCTTCGCGGCGTCTGGCTGCAGCCCGCCGCACGCCGGTTCTGGTGGCTGATCTTCGCTCTCGAGGTCTGCGCGGCGATCAGCCGGGCGATCCACAGCGCCCACCAGGCCCTCGGCGGGCCGGCCGGCCCGCCGTGGCTGGTGCCGCTGCTGCTGGTGACGGGCATGATGTGCGCGCTCGTGGCCGTCTGCACGGTGCCGCTCGGCCGGACCGGGGCGGGCGAGAAGTGGAAGAGCCGGCTGGACCGCACCATCGCCTTCCTCGGCTGCATCACGCTGTTGAGTTTCGCCGCGCTGATCCCGCTCTTCACGCACAACGAGGTCTGGTCGCTCACCGCGAAGCTCATCGCGACGCTCACCGTCGTGATGACCGCCGCGGGGGTCAGCCGGGTGGCGTACGTGCCCGGTGGCCCGGTGGACCGGATCGCGGTCCGGCTGGTCGCCTCGAGCGGCCTCGCCACCATCCTGTACGCCATGGTGTCGGCGCACGCCGGACGCTCGGCCATCCTGTTCGGCGGCGCCGTGCTCACCCCGCTCGGCCCGCTGCTCATCGTCTGGGCCGCCCGCCGCCAGTGGAACTACACCGAGGCCCGGCCGCAGCACGACTCCTGGCTGCCCTACCTGGCCGTCGGCGCGGTCGTCATCCCGATGGTCGGCACCGCGTTCGGCCCCATGCGCTGGACCGGCCGGGTGATCCTGCTGCTGGCCGCGACAGTCACCGTACTCGCGGCGATCCGCCAGCTGATGGCCCACCGGGAGAACCAGCGGCTGCTGCGCGCCCAGCACGAATCCGAGGCACGCCTGCGGCACGAGGCCGGCCACGACGCGCTCACCGGCCTGGCGAACCGCGCCCTGTTCCGACAGCGGCTGGCCGCGGCCCTGGCCGCCGACGGCGCCACCGTGGCCATGGTCGACCTGGACGACTTCCGCGCGGTCAACGACTCGCTGGGGCACGCCATCGGCGACGACCTGCTGATGGCGGTCGCCGACGCGCTGCGCGACACGGTCGGCGGCGACGGCCTGCCGGCCCGACTGGGCGGCGACGAGTTCGCCGTGCTGATCACCGACCCGGTCGTGCTCGGCGAGGACGTGGTCGAGCGCATCATGGCGGTGCTGAGCGGGTCGCTCAGCGAGCACCGACTGCTCATGCACGCCAGCGCCGGGATCGCCACCGCGCCGGCCGGCGGCCCGCTGGACCAACTGATGCGCGACGCCGACACCGCGCTCACCGCGGCCAAGGAGCGTGGCAAGGACAACTGGGTCCGCTTCGTGGCCGGCATGGAACGCCCGGTGACGGCCGACGCCCAGCTCGGTGACGAGATCCGTCGCGGCCTCGAGGCCGGTGAGTTCCGCGTGGTCTACCAGCCGCTGGTCGACCTGCACCGCAACGCGGTGATCGGGGTCGAGGCACTGGTCCGGTGGGACCACCCGGAACGCGGCGTCGTGTCGCCGGCCGACTTCATCCCGGTGGCCGAGCGCACCGGCCTGATCGTGCCGTTGGGCCGCTTCGTGCTGCGCGAAACCTGCCGGCAGGCGGCCGCGTGGCTGGCCGAGTTCGGCCCCGGCGTGCTGCAGAAGGCCGGCCCCAACGTCTCGGCGCGGCAACTCCACGACCCCGACTTCGTCGATGACGTACGCGCCGCGCTCGCCGACAGCGGCCTGCCCGGCGAGCTGCTGGTGCTGGAGTTGACCGAGTCCGCGGTACTCCGTGGCCAGCAGGTCTCCCGCGCCCTGCACGAGCTGCACGCCATGGGCGTACGACTGGCGCTGGACGACTTCGGCACCGGCGAGTCGTCGCTGAGCCTGCTGCGCGCGTTCCCGGCCTCGATCGTCAAGCTGGACAAGTCGTTCGTCGACGGGATCGAGTTCGGCGAGCTGGGCACGCCCGAAGCGGGCGCCCGCCAGGCGGTGGCCCGCGCGGTCATCCAGATGGCCGGCGCACTCGACCTGGACACCGTCGCCGAGGGCATCGAGAACGAGGAGCAGGCGGAACGGCTCCGGCGGCTCGGCTACTCGCTGGGCCAGGGCTACCACCTGGCCCACCCGATGGAACCCGACCAGGTGTCGCGCATGCTGGCCGAGCAGCCCGGCGCGGCCGCCGACCCCGATCTGCTCGAGAAGGCCGGCTGAGCCGCGCACCGGGCGCAATCCCCTTGATCGGCCCACCTCGATATGACACCGTCCCCGGGTGCCCGAAACGATCGTAGGCCGGAACCGGTGGGCCGCGCTCCGCCAGCTGACAGCCGACCAGCGTCGGCTGCTCCGGCTGCTCAAACTGGCCGGGGCCGGACGGGTCACCGCGCTCGCCGTGCTGCTGGCGGTGGTCGCCGCGGTGCCGGCGTCCCTGGCCCTGGTCAGCGGCTGGCTGGTGGGCCAGGTCACGGACGGCCGGTTGCCCGCCGGCGAGCCGAGCCGGATCGTCGCGCCGATCGCCCTGTTCGCCGCGCTGCTGCTGCTCGGTCACGTCGCCGAGGTGTGCGTGGAGCCGCTGGGCGTCTCGGTGGGGCGGCGCATCGACGGCGCCATCCGCGGCCGGGTCCGGGAGCTCATGCTCGCCCCGCCCGGCATCGGTCATCTGGAGGATCCGGCGGTCCAGAACGACCTGTTCCGGCTCTGGGACACCGGCGGCTACGCCAAGGCGTCACGCACGGCCGGCGGCACCGCGGTCGGCCTGCTGCGGCTGGCGGCGTGGTTCCTCGGGCCGGTGGGCGCGACCGTGGTGCTGGCCACCTTCTCGGCGCCGCTCGCGATCGTGTTCCTCGGGTCCGCGCTCTGGGTCCGCCGCCTCGCGCAACGACAGTGGACCATGTTCGCCACCCTGGTGGATTCCCGCGTCAACCTTCGACGGCGGGTCGAGAAGTGGGCCGACCTGGCGGTCGGGCCGGCCGCGGCCAAGGAGGTGCGGCTCTTCGGTCTGGGCCGCTGGGCCACCGAACACCGGGACCGCGAGGCGCTGTCCTGGGCCGCTCCGATCTGGGCACTGC